>JBAXYG010000048.1:0-8113 GCA_041670905.1 Bacteroidales bacterium | reverse complement strand
TGAAATGGCTATGTCTTCAGCCCATGAATCCCAAATAGTGTTCAACATAACTTGATTTTGTTCTCTGTTCTCAGCACTTATATCATTTTTAATGTATTGTTCTGCTGCAGATTTATATTTACCATGTCTGATAAGCTGCATATCAATTCCAAGTTTATCCAGCAAATCTTTGAAAAATAGTAGATTTGTAGATAGCCCGGAAATATATGCGTCACCATATGAGTTAAAGATTACTTTATCAGCAACAGATGCCAAATAGTAACTTCCATTCGAGTAAGTATTAGCATAAGAAATGATAGCCTTTCCTGAATCGCGGAATCTTTTCAGTGCAGCACGGATTTCTTCAGCTTGTGCAATCCCCATCTTGAGATTTTCAGGTGTCATAAAGATGAACTTGATAGCAGGATCTTTTGCGGCCTGATCAATGGCTCTTACGTAATCCAGTATAGAAATACTGTTATTTATTTCTGCGTTAAAAGGATAAAGCGAAAAAGCATAATTTTCAACGCTTTGTTCAGTGATTGGTGACGTGAAGTCAAGTTTCAATATGGCTGATTTAGGAACAACGGGTTCAGTTTTGCTTGAGAGAGTGGCTACCGAACCTATTATACCAACGCCAATAAATATTAGCAGCAATATGGCAATGCAACATCCGATAAATGACCCCAATAATATTTTCCAAAAGTTTTTCATAGGTTATAATGATTAATTCAACGATAGTATAAGTTTATATTTTGCAAATATACATTTTATATTTATTTTTGCATTGATGAAGAACTTTATAAGAAATAGTTTTTGTCTTATACTGATTCCTGTGTATTTATTTGCATATATGGGTTTTGGTTTGCATGAATGTACTGCCGAAGGCACAAAAGATTTATTTTTGCTTATGGGAGATACTTCTTGTGAATCAATTCATTCACATTCTCATGAACATCTGCATAAACAATCTGGAGTAGTTCACACTCACGCACATATTTACGGGCATCATCACGAAGCTGAGGAATGTCATTGCAACTGCACTGATCATACTGAGTATCATACGGCAAATTGCTGTGAGACTGCAGTTTATGTGATTACTGATACCCAAAATGATGAGAGCGACAATATTGCTAAAACACTACTATCGGAAATCATAATAAACAATAATATTGAGAGCCCTATTTCTCCTTCCTTATGTGATTTAGTTCAGCAAATAATTTTTGATTCACCACCTGATAAATCAGGTAATTCATTATCATATCTTTCAGTTTGGAAATTGTGAGTTGACTTATTAAGAGTCAGCTGCGATGCTATTATTATATAGTATCGTTATTTATTAATCACAATTTATTAAAATGAAAAAAATATTATTATCAATTATTTTTTGTTTTGCCATTATCCCACTATTTTCCCAAAATCTGAAAGGAACTATTTATTATAAAAAACAGAATGGTACAACTGAAGTGTTGCCTTTTGCTCAGGTATATTATATTGAAGAGGCAAAACTTATTGAAGCGGATGAAAATGGGTCGTTTTCGATTCAATTAAAAAAAGAAGCGACTCTTGTTGCTACTTATGTTGGATATTCAAAGGATACTGTCGTTGCAAAACCAGGAATGGCAAAAATAGCGTTTTATCTTACTGGAAGTAATGAAGTTGAACAATCAGTTGTTATTGGACGTCAACAAGGTAATTCTCTTTCTAAGTTATCATCTATAAGAACAGAAGTTATTTCTGCTGCCGGTATTTGCAAGATGGCATGTTGTAACTTGGCAGAAAGCTTTGAAAACTCTGCCAGTGTAACTGTAGGATATTCTGATGCCATTACTGGTGCGCGTCAAATCAGACTTCTCGGTCTTTCTGGAATTTATACTCAAATGCTGGATGAAAATCGTCCGGTAATGCGGGGGCTTGCTTCTCCTTTCGGTCTTTCGTATATTCCTGGACAATGGCTTGAGAGTATTCAGATTGCTAAGGGTCCTTCTTCTGTGGTAAATGGACTGGAGGCAATTACTGGACAGATAAATATGGAACACAGGAAACCTACAGCCGAAATCCCGTTGTTTATCAATTTTTTTGCCAGTAATGATACCAAAGCAGAGGCAAATGTTGCATCATCTCTTCAACTTAACGAGAAGTGGAGCACTGTGTTGCTTGGTCACTTCTCTTCTCAGTTGTCTTCAAATATTTTTGACCATAATGGTGATGGTTTTAGGGATGATCCGCAAACCACACAATTTAACTTTTCAAACCGTTGGCTTTATTATGGGAGCACTGGAACTCAGATTCGTTTCGGAGTAAGGGCATTGAACGATGACAGACTTGGTGGTGAAACTTCGTTCACAAAAGATATGAAAAGAAATACAGCAAATCCATGGGGTTCAAATATTAAAAATAAAGGAATAAACGGTTATTTGAAAATTGGTGTTCCTCTCAATAGTGAAAATTCTAAAAATATAGCTCTCATTACAGATTATACTTATCATAATATTGATTCCTATTTTGGGCTGAAAGATTATTACGGTACCCAGTCTTCAGTGTTTTTTAATTTGTTGTTTCAAAATGAGGTGAATGAAAATCATAAATATACATTAGGCTATTCTGGACAATCTGATAATTTTAATGAATATCTTACTGATCGGGAAGATAATATAGAAAGTTTAAAAAGAGACCGTTCTATGGGCGCTTTTGGGGAGTATACTTATCACAATGGAGAGAAAATAACCATTGTCGGAGGGTTAAGACTCGATTATAATTTAAAATACGGATGGTTGTTTGCTCCTCGCGCAAATATCAAATACTCATTTAATGAAAAAATGATTATGAGGATTTCTGCCGGTAGAGGGTTTAGATCTGCCAATGTTTTTGTTGATAACCTTGGTATGATGTCAACCGGAAGGCATATTAAGATTGAACAGAATCTTGATATAGAAGATGCCTGGACTGTGGGTGGTAACTTTACCATATATCTTCCATTCGGATATGAGGATAAATCATATATAAGTTTTGACTATTTTAGAAATGACTTTAACAAGCAGGTTATAGTGGATCAGGAGAGAGATTTAAAATATGTATGGATATATAATCTTGATGGAAAGTCCTATACAAATACTTATCAAATGGATTTTTCTGTTGATCCAATTGATAGATTCAATATCATCGCAACATTTAGATATACTAATGCTATGGTTACATTAGCCAATCAGGGGCTTGTTGAACGCCCAATGACTAGCAAGTATAAAGCAGTGCTTAACATGCAATATGTTACTGCAATGAGCAAGTGGACTTTTGACTTTACTGCACAGTTGAATGGTCCGATGAAATTACCTTATTTTATGGAAGATGAATATTCTCCAGTTTATCCTATGTTGTTTGCTCAGGTAACTAGAAAATTCAAGGGCCTTGATGTTTATGTTGGCGGTGAAAATCTTACAAACTATAGACAGAAAAATGCAATATTATCAGCAGACAATCCCTATAATGATAATTTTAATGCTTCAATAATTTGGGGACCATTAATGGGAATAAAAATTTATGCCGGACTCAGGTTTACATTATGGAAATAATTTAAAAAATATTAAAATGAAATTTTATCTAAAAGTATTAATAGTAGCAACATTTGTCGCTCTGTTTTCAATCACTGCTTATGCGCAGGACAAAAATAAAAAGGCCAAAATTGATGAGGTGACTTTTGCTTCTGACATTGATTGTCCAAACTGTGTAAAAAAAGTTGAGGCAAATTTGCCTTACGAAAAAGGAGTAAAGGATTTAAAAGTAGATCTTAAAGAACATACGATTTATATTAAGTATGATAATACAAAAACAAACAAGGTAACTCTTGCTGATGCAATTAGAAAACTTGGTTATTCAGCAACAGAAATTGTGAAAAAAGAAGGTTCCCAAAATAATTAGTTTAGTCAATAGTTTTTCCAAAGAGGGTATTTCAATTTTAATCGAGGTATCCTCTTTATTTTTTTATTTTTAGTTAAAAGTATTACTTTCACAATTTATTTCAATACTTTCAAAATTTAACGAATTATAATATGAAAAGAGTATTATTATTTTTTTTGACATCGTTTTTTGCGGTGTCGCTATGCGCCCAAACCTGGGTCAGGGTAAATCAAGTCGGATATTTACCAAAAGACAAAAAAGTTGCTGTATTGATTTCTCTTGATGATGTCAATGGGGATTTTGAACTTTTTGATGCTAAGAGTGACGAATTGGTTTTCAAAGGTAAGGGAGTCGCGTGTGATGCTTCTAAGTGGGCGATGAAAAAGGGATACAGAATGGATTTTTCAAGTGTTGAAGAAGAGGGCGGATACTATATAAAGAGTAATGGAGTCAAATCTGTAGTGTTTCCTATTGGAGCGGATGTATATGACGGAATTTCTGATTATCTGCTGACCTATATGCGTCAACAGAGGTGTGGATATAATCCATACAATGATACTGTTTGTCATCAACATGACGGATTTATTGTTGACCATCCTACCAAGACCGGAGAAAAAATTGATGTGACCGGAGGATGGCATGATGCAACAGATTACCTTCAATATCTTACTACATCAGCTACAGCTATGTATCACATGATGTTTGCTTATGTTCAGCAGAAAGATAAATCTGTGTTTAAAGATTATTATGACAAAATGGGACGAAAAGGCTCAAATGGAATACCAGATATATTGGATGAAGTTAAATGGGGTTTGGATTGGCTGGATAAGATGAATCCGGCTCCACGTGAGATGTACAATCAGATAGCTGATGATAGGGATCATGCCGGATTCCGTCTTCCATATAGGGATTCTGTTGATTATGGTTGGGGACGAGGAACAGGGCGTCCTGTCTATTTTGTGACAGGTAAACCACAGGGACTAAGTAAATGGGTAAACAGAACTACAGGTGTTTCTTCTACTGCTGGTAAATTTGCATCTACATTTGCATTGGGCGCAGAAGTGATAAAAGAATATTATCCTGAATTTGCTGCTAAAATTAAAGCTAAAGCAGAACCTGCATTTGCATTTGCAATTGAAGACCTTGGTAATACACAAACTGCATGTACTGTTTCTCCATATTTTTATGAAGAAGACAGCTATGTGGATGATATTGAATTGGCAGCATCTACATTTTATGATTTATCACAAAATAGTGAATGGTTGAAAAAAGCAAACTATTGGGGAGAACTTGAACCAATATCTCCATGGATGGAATTAGGAAGAGGAAGGCATTACCAATTCTATCCTTTTATTAATCTTGGCCACTATTATTTGGCAAAATCAGATGATCCGTCAATAAGTTCAAAATATATAGGATACATGAAACAGGGGCTGCAGGATATTAGAGACAGAGCCGGAAATGAACCTTTCATGCATGGTATACCTTATATCTGGTGCTCAAATAACCTTACTTCAGCTGCTGTCACTCAGGCAAGATTATATTATGAAGTAACGGGAGATGATTCCTTTATTGAAATGGAAACAGCAATGAGAGATTGGTTATTGGGTTGTAATCCTTGGGGTACATCGATGATTTCCGGAATTCCTGAAGCTCCAGTGCCGGGATATGATTATCCTACTGAGCCTCATTCTTCATATTATGTTAAGAATGGTGATTTGACTTACGGTGGTTTGGTTGACGGTCCGGTTTATAAAAGCGTTTTTTGGGAAAGAGCAAGTAAATCTTTGAGACATGCAGATGAATTTGCAGCATTGAATAACGGACTTGCCGTATATCATGAGGATGTTGGAGATTATTCAAGTAATGAACCAACAATGGATGGAACTGCTGGATTAACCTATTATTTTGCTGCAATGGAGAGTCTGGGAAAAGAACAAAAAAAGATTGAAGCAGAAAAAGATACAAGAGGAGCTATTGTAAGGGTAAATAGGTCTGATAAGAAAATATATCTGATATTTTCGGCAGATGAGGCATTTCAGGGTGGAAATCATATTTTAGATGTTCTTAAAAAATACAATATAAAAGGAAGTTTTTTCCTTACCGGTAATTGTTTGAGAATGGAAAAATATAAAGCTTTAATTAAAAGAATTATTGCTGAAGGGCATTATTTGGGAGGCCATTCTGACGCACATGTTCTGTATGCTGACTGGGGTGCAGAGAGACCAACACTAATGTCTGCAGACAGTATTATAACTGATATAAAGAAAAATTATGCTGAACTTGAAAAATATGGAATAAAGGAAAACGATGCCCAGTGGTATCTGCCTCCATATGAACATTATAATAAAGAAAATGTAGATCTTCTAAACGCTTTTGGGGTTAAGGTTATTAATTATACTCCGGGGACAGGAACTCCTGCCGATTATACAACTCCAGATATGAAGAATTACAAGTCAAGTCAGGTCTTGATTGACGGTTTATATAAATTTGAGAAAAAAGAAGGTCTTGGCGGATCAATTATTTTGATGCATCCTGGTATTGAGGAAACAAGGACTGACAAACTTTACAACAGGCTTGATGAGATTATTAAAAATCTCAAGAGAAAAGGCTATTCTTTTTCATCATTTGATGATCTATAAACTATTTGATATGTACAAAATTGTTAAAAAAGAATTATTAACACCAATAATTTGTTTAATGGAGGTGCAGGCTTCAAGGTTGGCGGATTCTGCGCAGCCTGGACAATTTCTTATTGTCAGGGTGAATGATAAGAGTGAAAGGATACCACTGACTATTTGTGATTTTGACAGGAAAAAAGGTACTGTTACAATTGTAACACAGATAGTAGGTGCTTCTAGTCTTAAAATCTGTAACTTGAATGAAGGGGATTCCTTTGTTGATGTTGTGGGGCCGCTGGGACAGGCATCAGAATTTATTCATAGTACTGATGCCGAGATTAAAGGGAAAAAGTTTTTATTTGTGGCTGGTGGATTGGGAACAGCCCCTGTATATCCTCAGGTAAAGTATTTACATTCCAAAGGAGCTTCTATTGACGTAATTATCGGATCCAAAAATGTTGATATGCTGATTTTTGAAGAACAGATGAAAGCAGTATGTGATAATCTTTTTATTTGTACCGATGATGGTTCAAAAGGAGAAAAAGGGTTGGTGACAGATGTTATAAAGAAACTTATTTCTCAAGGAAAAAAATATGATCAAGCAGTGGCTATTGGGCCTATGATTATGATGAAGTTTGTCACTTTGACTATGAAAGATTTTGGCATTCCATTGATAGTAAGTCTTAATACCCTTATGGTTGATGGTACCGGTATGTGCGGTGCATGTAGAGTTACTGTCGGAGGTAAAATGAAATTTGCATGTGTTGATGGACCAGAATTTGATGCTTATCAGGTAGATTTTGATGAAGCTATGCGACGTCAGACAATATATAAAGATGTAGAGATGGAAGCAGCTCATAAGTGTAGGATAGGATTAAATAGTTAATAATATGAGAAATAATATTCCAAGAGTACCTGTTAGAGAACAAGATCCAAAAGTAAGAGCAACCAATTTTGAAGAAGTATGTTACGGTTATGATGCTCATGAGGCTCAGTTGGAAGCATCTCGTTGTATACAATGTAAAAAGCCGGGATGTGTTTCCCAATGTCCGGTAAATATCAAAATACCTGCTTTTATAATGGAAGTTGCGTCTGGAAATTTTGAGAATGCAGCTCGTATTATTGCTGAAGACAGTTCATTACCCGCAGTTTGTGGTAGAGTATGTCCTCAGGAGAGCCAGTGTGAAGGTAAGTGTATTTTAGGAGTTAAAGGTGAACCGGTTGCAATTGGTAAACTTGAGCGTTTTGTTGCGGACTGGAGTCGTGAACATGGTTTAAAATTTACAGAAAAAGCTGTATCAAATGGAATAAAGGTGGCTATTGTCGGTAGCGGCCCCTCAGGTTTGGCATGTGCGACAGATTTGGCCAAGTTAGGATATGAGGTTACTATTTTTGAGGTTTTGCACTGTGCAGGTGGAGTTCTGCAATATGGTATTCCGGAATTCCGTCTTCCTAAAGAGCGAGTTGTTAAGGCGGAAATAGAAAATGTTAAGGCATTGGGGGTTAAAATTGAGACAAACGTTGTTGTAGGAAGAACTGTAACCATTAATGATTTAATGGAAAAAGAAAATTTCAAAGCAGTATTTATTGGATCAGGTGCAGGCCTTCCAAAATTCATG
>JBAXYG010000047.1:0-8143 GCA_041670905.1 Bacteroidales bacterium | reverse complement strand
GATAGGACAATTGATGTAAATATAACCAGATTAAGAAAAAAAATAGGTAAATATGGGAAAAACATTATTACGCGGCTCGGATTCGGATATGGGTTCGAAGAGTAAATTTGTTTATAAGAAAAGATTGTTGTGGCTATTGATATCTTTTGCTGGGATATTGGTTGCCTGTTTTTTTGTTTACCAATATGGAAGGGAAAAGCAATATAAGGTCGATAAATTGAATTTATCTCTTCAATTATATAATATACAAATAAAAGATGCCATTGAACAAGGCATAGATCCTCAAACATTTTTTGAAGAACATAAAGACTATTTTTCAGGATTGAGAGAGACAATTATAGCTTTAGATGGTACTGTATTATATGATTCCAATGAAAATGACAATATTGCAAGTATGCCAAATCACAGTAATAGACCCGAAGTGATTGATGCCATTTCGAATGGAACAGGATATACAGTGAGAAGGCTGTCCGAGAGTGTTAATAATGAGTATTTTTATTCAGCCATGCTTGCTGATACTATGGTAATACGCTCTGCACTACCTTATTCGGTTTCTTTAAAAGATGTGTTGCGACGTGATTATAATTTTTTATGGTTTGTTTCAGGAATCATTCTTATAATATTTGGTTTTTCTTATTATGTCATAAGACTTTATTCTCGTTGGCAAAAGACGTTGGCTGATTTGGAAAAGGAACATATGGCAGCTATTCATGAGGAACAAGAAAAAATACGTATAAAAAAACAACTTACAAATAATATAAACCATGAGTTAAAGACCCCTGTAAGTGCAATTCAGGGATATTTGGAGACGATTTTGAATAATCCTGAAATGGATGAGAAAATAAAAAATATTTTTCTGGAAAAGTGCTATTCTCAGACAGGACGATTAAATCATTTATTATTTGATATTTCCACATTGAACAGGATGGATGAGGCAAGCCATCTGATTGAAAAAAGTTTTTTTTCTGTAAATGTAATAATTGATGAAATTATAGAAGATATTGCAGCTCAGCCAAAAGAGAAGCAAATGCGGGTAAATTGCAATATTGACAAGGAAATAATGATTTATGGAAATAGGGAGCTGATGTGTTCTATATTTACAAATCTGACAAATAATGCTATGGCATATTCCGGAGGGCGTGACATATTTATAACTCTTTTTGCTGAAAACGAGACACATTATATATTTTCTTATGCCGATAATGGTATTGGTGTAGAGTCTTATCATTTTGACCACCTTTTTGAACGTTTTTACAGAGTAGATGCGGGAAGATCAAGAAAATTAGGTGGGACAGGATTAGGTCTTTCAATAGTCAAAAATGCTGTGATATTCCATGGAGGGACTATAAGTGCCCGTAAAAGGGAACAGGGTGGGCTGGAATTTATTTTTTCTTTATCAAAACATTCTTAGAGTTGTAACACTTTTGAAACTGTTTTGTAACATGACAGTTGTTCCTTTACGGCAAAAAATGAAATAGTTATGAATCCGATTTATACATTTATCGTTATTACACTTATCGTTCTTGCAATATTTGACATAATAGTTGGTGTTGCAAATGATGCTGTAAATTTTCTTAATTCTGCTCTTGGTTCTAAGATTACATCACGAAAAGTGATTTTAATTGTTGCATCCGTCGGTATATTAATCGGAACTCTTACCTCTTCAGGGATGATGGACGTGGCAAGAAGTGGAGTTTTTTACCCTTCACAATTTATGTTTTCCGAAGTTATGGTGTTGTTCCTTGGAATGATAATAGGTGATATTTTTTTACTAAACATATTCAATTCACTGGGACTTCCTACTTCGACTACCGTATCGATGGTGTTTGGTCTGTTGGGTGCTGCTCTTGCTGTTTCGCTTCATAGGATATCCTTATCTCCGGAAATAGGGATAGCAAGTCTTCCTCAATATATTAATACCGGTAAGGCTATGGCAATAATAACAGCAATACTTTTATCTGTTCTTCTTGCATTTATTTTTGGAATAGTATTTATGTATTTTTCAAGACTTATTTTTTCTTTTAGATATAAAAAAGTATTTTCAAAATTAGGTTCATTATGGTGTGGAATCACTTTTACCGGCATTATATACTTTGTTTTGTTTAAAGGATTAAAAAATTCCGGGATAATACCTTCATCTATCACCGATTATATAAGTAACAATATGTTTTTGTCGTTATTGATGATTTGGTTAGTTTCTTCAATATTGTTATTTATATTGCAAAAGATGAAAGTCAATATTCTTAAAGTTACGATATTAACAGGTACATTATCTTTAGCACTGGCTTTTGCCGGAAATGATCTTGTAAACTTTATTGGTGTTTCTCTTGCAGGGTATGACTCATATCAAATAGCAGTGGAAGCCGGCAGTGACTCTATCATGATGACAGGGTTAATGGAGCCTGCTAAGGCCAATTTCTTGCTTTTAACACTAGCAGGGGCTATTATGGTAGCCACTTTGTTTTTTTCCAAAAAAGCGATGCTTGTAACACAGACTGAATTATCATTGGCCTCTCAAAATGATGAGGATGAGCGTTTTGGTTCATCAAAAATCTCGCGTGGTCTGGTTCGAGCAGCGATGATAATGAATGGATGGTATCTAAAAGTTGTGCCTCAAAAGATGCAAATAGCCATTAACAAACAGTTTGAACCTCTTCCAGTAGAAGATCGCTCCGGAGCTTCTTACGATTTGATAAGGGCCACGGTTAATCTGACTGCTGCTTCTATACTTATATCAATAGCAACATCTTTAAAATTACCTCTTTCAACTACTTATGTAGTCTTTATGGTAGCAATGGGTTCTTCATTAGCAGATAGAGCATGGGGTAGGGAGAGTGCTGTGTTCCGTATTACCGGAGTCTTGACTGTAATTTCCGGATGGTTTATAACAGCATTTGCGGCTCTTTTTATTTCGTTCATAATTACCTCAGCATTGATATGGGGAGGAAAAATTGCTGTTATTATACTTGTTATATCGGTATTTATAGTAATAACTAGTAATATTTTTAAAAATAAAAATAAAAAGGAAAACGAAGTTGAGAGTTCAAGAGAAAAGCTTTTGAAAAGTGAAAATTCTGATGAAGTGCTTGAAAATTGTACTAAAGAAGTATATGAAAATATGAATAAAGTATTGAGCATATATAATCAAACACTTGCGGCATTATCCAAAGAAAATAGAAAAGTTCTTAAAAACATGGTACAAGAAACAAACACTCTTGTAGAAGAGGCTCGCATACGCAAGTATGATATTGTCTTAATAGTTCAGAAACTCCATGACAACAGAATCAACTCAGGTCATTTCTATGTACAGGTAATAGATTACTTGTCCGAGATAACGAAAGCTTTAGTACATATTGTACGTCCTGCATATGATCATATAGATAATAACCATGAAGGACTTTCGGATGAACAGATATTTGCTCTTAAAAGTATTAATGATGGAGTGGAACAAATATTTACAAAGATAAATGAGATGCTTATTAATGGAAATTATGATGATCTTGAGACAATATTATCAATGAGGGATTCTCTTTTTTATTTGATAGCAGAAGCTACAAAAAAACAACTTCAAAGGATTACCGATAATGAGGTAAAAACTCCTACAAAGGTTAGTGTTTTATATTTAAATATTCTGAATGAGACTAAAACCATGATTCTACATTCAAGAAACCTTATTAAATCACAAAGTTACTTTTTGAAAAATATTGATAAAAAGGTTTAGTATTATTTTTAGTTGGACATAAAAGGTGTTGTAATGGAATTGCAACACCTTTTTCATTTTATTGTATTAATAATGCAATGTTAAGGAAACAACCCTCAGGTAGCTTTGCATTGTAAAATAATAATTATAAATGATGAGTGGAAGATTAAAATTAATGCTATTTGTTTTGGGTGGAATTATGTTGACCGTAAGTGCTTTTGCACAGGGTTCTGTATCGGGAAAAGTTGTTGATGTAAACGGGAAAGAACCATTAGTTGGCGTTTTTGTAATAATTGAGAACACGACGTTAGGAGAGGCTACAGATTATAATGGCAATTATGAAATTAAAAAATTACCTGCCGGTATATATAATATAGAGGTTCAGTATATAGGGTATAAAACATTAAAAAAAGAAAAGTTAGCTGTAAAAGACAATAATGTGACAATATGTGATTTTGAATTGGAACAAGAGACATTGACTGTGGATGAATCTATGATAATCGCTCGTAAAAATTCCGAAAGTGAGAAATTACTTATTCATGAGAGGAAAATATCCTCAATAGCGTTGGAAAACATAGGGGCAAAAGAGCTGTCCACAAAAGGTCTATCTACAGCCTCTGACGGTGTTAAAAAAATAACTGGTATCTCTATATCAGATGCCGGGCAATTATTTGTCAGAGGGCTTGGTGATAGATATAGTACCACAACATTGAATGGCCTTCCTATTGCTTCGCCGAATCCTGATAATAAATTAATACCTCTTGATTTATTTCCGGTATTTGCAATCAAAAATATTGTTGTAAGTAAAGTATATCAGGCTACCACTTTTGCTGACTATTCAGGTGCACATATAGATATAGGAACAAGAGAAAATATTGGAAATGATTTTATGTCTATTACAATAAATACCGGAGGTAAAGTAAATACTTTGTTTAAAGATTTTTACAACAGTGATGGTCGTGGAATAATGTCATTCAACAACAATATATCACAAAAGATAAGTGATATGACATCTCAAGAATTTTCTAAGTATATTTTAAATAATACTCCTTTTAAAACATCTTTTTCTGTTAGAGAGAAAATGGCAATGCCGGAATTTGGTGCAACAATAAGTGTTGCTAAGACAATTCCTTTGGGAAAGAACTCAATATCGCTACTTGCCTCTATTGGAGTAAATACGGAAAGTCAGACACTTAAAAATGCATATGTTGCTAATTATACCGCACAAGGGACTATTCTTAACGAATTCAATTATGACAGTTATTCTGAACAGCTTAGAGTTGCCTCACTTTTAAGCCTCGGGTATGATTTTAATAAATCAAATAGTATAATTTATAATTTATTTTATTCAAGGAATGCTATTGATGATTACAAGAGAAGGGAAGGGGTTGATTCTGAGGGAATAAACCTTATCGGAAGTAACAGCGTATTGCACATATATGAGCTTATTAATCAGCAATTGTCCGGAACTCACCGATTGAACAGAGACTTAACGTTGAAATGGAGCGGGTCTTATACAATGACAGGAAGTGATGAGCCGGATCGCCGTCAGGTAATGTTTCTCAAAGATGAAGGAGGTCTTTCACTTTTCAAACTTAACAAACAGGAAACAATGCGATACTTTGGCGAATTGAATGAAAATGAGGTGGTTGGGGACATAAGACTGAAATATTTATTTGGTGAGAAAAATTTCATAGATGCCGGGCTGACTTATAAAAATAAACTGAGAGATTATGAGTCCACTAGATTTTATTATAATATAAATCAGATTAATCCTATTATAGATGGTATTTATAACACGGATTATTATTTAAATCAGGATAATCTGTCGGATGGCACAATCTCAATAACTAAGGATTCTCAGCCTAAATCAAAATACTATGCCGGAAATGAAATATATGCTGTATTTATGCAAACCGAGTTTTATCTTTTTCCTTCTCTTATTGCAAGTTTAGGTTTGAGGTATGAGCAATCGTTACAATGGGTGTGTTATTGGAATGACGCTTCAATTGAAAAAAAATCAAGACTGTCAAACAATAATCTGTTTCCTGCTATTAATTTTAAATATACGAAAGGTAAAGAGACCAGTATAAGGTTTTCACTTTCACGAACTGTCACACGTCCTTCATTTATTGAAATGGCTCCTTTTCTTTACAAAGAGTCATATGGCAGTGCCGAGGTAAGAGGTAACGATCAACTGGTAAACGGATATAACTACAATGCAGATTTGAGATATGAATACTTTCCAAATGAGGAAGGAGATTTTTTATCAGTAACAGCATATTACAAAATATTAAAAAATCCCATTGAAAAGGTTCAAGAGTCATCCGGAGGTTCAATAGTTCACTCTTTCAGAAATGCGGATGATGGTTCTGCTGCTGGACTGGAAGTTGAAATACGAAATCAGTTTAGTAATAAGTTCCGTGTAGGTTTCAATGCTTCATTCATGTATACTAATGTGATTTTACCTGAAGATGGGGGAGTATATACAGATAGTCAGCGTGCATTGCAGGGGGCATCACCTTATCTTATTAATACAGATATAACCTATATTCCGTTCTCTTCAAATACAAAAAAAATAAACTTGTCACTTTTGTATAATCTGCGGGGTCCGCGCATTCATTCGGTAGGTATTTACGGACTTGGAAATATCATGCAAAAATCATTTAACACACTTGACTTTGTAGCTGATTGTACTCTCTCTTCACACTGGGGCATAAAGCTTAATATAAAGGATATTTTAAATAGTAAGGTACTTTTTACACAAGAAATAAAAAATACAGGAGAGACAAAAGTTGTCGAATCATTCAGACCCGGTGTAGGAATAACTATGGGGATAAAATATAACTTTTAATAGATAAAAATAACATTTAAAAAATGAATAAATTATGAAACAAATGAATTTAAAATTGGCATTAGCAGCAATATGTTTTATGCTGGTGTTCGCTTCGTGCGAAAAAGAGATTGAAACTCCTGATCCTGAATTGACGGAGTTGTCAGGGGAATTGAGCGAAAATAAGACTTTGGAGAGTGGTAAGACATATACATTATCCGGAGGATATAATGTAAAAAGTGGAGCAAAGCTAACAATAGAAAGCGGTGTTACAATTATAGCAAAAGATGATGATATAGTCGATTATATTTTGATAGAACAAGGGGCAAAGATAGATGCGAGGGGGACTGCTACTAACCCAATAGTTATGACATCGGAAAAGAAAGAAGCAGGAGCATGGGGTGGTTTGCACGTATGTGGATATGCACCAATTAATGTAACAGGTGCTACTTCAAAGTCTGAAATAGGAGATGCTGTATATGGTGGAGACAAGGCAAATGACAATTCCGGAGTATTAAGATACATACGTATAGAATATGCAGGGTATGCTTTTAGTGAAGAGAAAGAAGCGAACGGCTTTACTTTTTATGGCGTGGGTAATGGAACCACAGCAGAATATCTTCAGTCATATAAGGGATCTGATGATGGTTTTGAATGGTTTGGAGGAACAGTTAATTTAAAATATCTGGTTTCAACAGACAATAGTGACGACTCTTTCGATTGGACAGAAGGTTGGAGTGGAAAAGGCCAGTTCTGGATTGCTTTTCAAACGGCTTCGACCTCTTTAGGATATGATTGTGACTGTCTTATTGAAGCAGACAACAACAGTAAGGATTTTAGTGCATCTCCGGTATCCAGCCCTGTTTTATCAAACCTCACTTTGGTTGGTAACGGATCAGCAGATAATAAAAGAGGTATCCGTCTTCGCGCAGGAACGAATGTTAGTATATATAACGTTTTAGTTAAAGGAAAGCCAAGCTGTCTTACAACAGAAACAGTTGAAACTGAAAACAGTCTTGTAAGCGGAAGTTCAATACTTGACTATATTTATATTGAAAGTGAGATAAGCTGTAAAGAAGGTATTTATTCAAAAGGGCTGTTTGAACAAAGTGGCAACAACAAGACAAGCCAGACAATATCTTTTACCAACAACTACTTCGGGACGATATCAGCAGGAAAAGATGTCAGTGCTATAGATGGTTTCTTTACCAAAGCCACATACAAGGGTGCAGTCAGTGAAAACAATGACTGGACAAAAGGATGGATAAAATAATAAAATCCCATTAGATTTAATTTTAAATAGTTAGTTTTTGTTAGATTGGGAGCCGTGAGGTTCCCTTTTTTTGTCAAAAAATCTAAGAAGTTTTTTATCCACGGGTTGGAGATTTAGACAATAGCTATATAGGTCTCATAAAGAAAAATCAATCAACTAATATTAGCAGATTGATTTGCTCTCTTGTGCCCAGGACAAGATTTGAACTTGCACGCCGAAATCCGGCACTACCCCCTCAAAGTAGCGTGTCTACCAATTTCACCACCTGGGCAGGGAGTGCAAATATACAATGATTTTTTTCTCTTGCCTAAAAAATCATTACATTAGCACAAAATTT
>JBAXYG010000046.1:0-8265 GCA_041670905.1 Bacteroidales bacterium | reverse complement strand
TTCGAGAAAGATAGCATCGTGGATAATAAACACTTGTGTTAGCCTGACCGGAAAACTCAGCAAGACAAATAGCGACAAGTTGATTAGGGAAACAAAGTTTGCCTCGGGTGGACAATTTCCTGTTTTAGGGATGGTCTATGAAGATATGTATGGAACCGGGCCAAAGTGTTACCTGTTCAAGGATGGGGTAACTGTATATTTGGAAGACGGGAATATCAAAGAGCTGTCTGAGATAAACGATAGTAGTATCATAAGGGTTGGGAAGTATGCAAGGATAATAAGCACTAACCGGGAGGAGTATATCAGCATGTTTGGTGCAGCTGACCTTGAAGGGAAAAAATGGCTGAAGGTGGTTAGAGATGAGTACAAGAAAGCTCTTCTTTCAGATCGTAATAATCTTATGCTTGCCAAAGCTAAAAGTCTTCTTGAGTTATAAAATATGTAGATATTTTTAAAAAAAAATTATGGACTTGAAGAATTGTACAGCAGTACTTTTTGTGAAGGATGCACTAAAGGCACGGGATTTTTATGTTGATCTTCTTGGAATGACCATCGTAATGAACAATGGTGACCAGAACTTCATGTTTAAAGAGGGTTTTGCTATATGGCAAATAATGGAACAGAATATTATTTCCCAAAAACTCGGTATGGATAAGATTTCTGATGCAAACCTTCCAAGCCGTTTCGAACTTTGCTTCGAGACCGGGGAATTGGATACCATATATCAGAAACTGAAAAGCAATGATGTAATATTCCTTCATGAGATTAACACAGAGTTATGGGGGCAGCGGACAATCCGCTTTTACGATAACGATGGACATTTAATTGAGGTTGGAGAAGCGATGCCTATATTTCTTCGTCGCATCTATGAGGAAGAGGGGCACAACCTTGAAGCGACGTCAAGGCGTACCTTCACTCCTGTAGAAGCATTGCAGCAGATTCTAGGTATTTAGTCAATCCTTATTCTGTCAATGAATTGAAAAACGGGTGTTTTTATTTTGAAAAAGAATCAACATTTTTTTAAATATTTTCAGGATAAGCCTCCGGAATATATCACAAATATTTGGCAAAAGTTGTATGATAAGAATTAATATATACTTCTTTGACACATTACAAATTTTGGGGAAGATATAAATCAATCCCGGATTATAAATTGAAAAAATAAAAACAAGATCATCTATAATGGAAAAAATTATTTTACTAGTATTATTATTTATTCCAATAATTGGGAGTTCACAGAATAATAGAGTTATCGACTGGTACTCCGATTTGAATTTCCTTAGAGTAGAATTGCCTAAAAACCACTATAATCTTTATAGTGTAAAGAGTGAAAAGGATTATTTTGCTGGCATAGAACAATTATCTCAAGATGTGAATAAGCTATCAGATTTTTCCATTGCTATTAAGATTCAACAGTTGATAGCTACTTTTGGGGATTCCCACACCATGGTAGCTTGGTCTCAATTCGCCGACAATAATAAAATTTTACCATTGAATCTTTTATATTTCCAAGATGGACTTTATATTATTAATACAACCGAAGAGAATAAAAGCATATTGGGTTCTAAAATTTTAAAGATTAACGGTACGCCACTCGCTAAAATTACAGACTCTTTAAAAACTTTAGTTACTGTTGATAATAATGCTATCATTAAAACTGTTTTACCTAAGTTAATCTTATATGTTCAGCTTTTGGAACATTTTGGTTTTATCAAAACTGATGTAATTGACCTGCTTCTCGAAAATAAAAATGGAGAATTGTTGACTTATTCAATAAAACCCGGTGTGATGACCAAGCAAAATAGAAGGTCATTCATGCCTGATTCTATAGCCCTGTGTTATAGAAATGGAAGATCATTATTTATTGACACTATCCTAAGAAAAGACAATACATATTACATTCAATACAATATGTGCGCAAGCCGTGAGTTTCCTCCGCAAGGATTTCAGGGAAATCCGGAGTTGTTGCCTTCTTTCAATGATTTCAAGAAAAAAATAATAGAAACCATCAACAATAATGATTTTGATAAGGTTGTTTTTGACATCCGTTTTAATGGCGGTGGAAATTCTGCCCCAGGCACGGAATTGATTCGAGAAATGTCCACAATAAAGAAAATCAATAAAAAAGGGAAATTATTCGTTATTATTGGAAGAGAAACATTTTCCTCTGCAATAATAAATGCTATGGATTTTAAAAATATGACTCAGGCTATTTTTGTAGGGGAGGAAACCTCTGGTAAACCGAATCATTTTGGCGAAATAAGGCTATTTCAACTTCCAAGCTCTGGTTTGAAAATTCAATATTCTACTAATTACTTTAAAAACTCTGCTTTAGACATAAACACAATAACTCCGGATCATATAGTGGATGTTACTTTTAAAGAATTTAAAAATGGTTGTGATCCCGTATACGACTGGATAATAAAACAATAAATGCTATGGCTAACACGCGTTAAATCCCATTTAAACGGGATTTAACCGCCAATCGGTAGCTAAAATCTTTAAATATTCAATACCATTTTTAAAAGAGGCTAATATCAATCACTATCTGTTAGAAGTTTTGCAGCATAATACGAAAGCGGTTTCTGTTTATCAAAAAATTGGTTTTAAAGTAACTCGTGAGTTTAACTATTTCGTTTGGGAAAATGAAGAAATTAAAGATGAAATTAAAAACTCTGATGCCCGTTATCTGATTGAACTGTTTGATATTAATCAATATGATTCGCTTCCTGATTTTTGGGATTTTTATCCCTCTTGGCAGAACAGTTTTGAATCCATTCAGAGAACTAGAGTAGACTTTATTAATTTAGGCGTATTTGCAGACAAAAAACTCATTGGATATTGTATTTTTGAGCCTAATTCGGGAGATATTACTCAAATAGCTGTTGATAAGGCTCATAGAAGAAATGGTATTGCTTCGTTATAAATATGAGAACTAATTTACTATTTTTAACTTTTTGATTGCTTATGAATAAAATATTAACTTTCTCTGATCGAAAGACTTTTCGAAAATGGCTTGGTGAGTTTGGGACAGAGAGCGATGGTATATGGTTACTTTTTAGCAAAAAAGAGAAATTTGAAACACTCTCTGCTGGTGATGCATTGGAAGAGGCACTTTGTCACGGATGGATAGACGGACAAATTCAATCCCTTGACGATAATAGTTATAAAAAGTATTTCTCGCGACGTATACCTAAAAGCAAATGGTCTGTTAAAAACAAAGAGCTGGCACAAACTCTTATGGAGCAGGGTTTAATGACTCAACAGGGTTTAGAAGCCATAGAAGGCGCCAAGAAAAACGGTTTATGGGATAATGCTAAACGTATCATTATTGACGATGAGCAAATACGGATGTTTAAGGAAATTATTCAGCCACATGAGCTTGCTTATACTAATTTGCAGGCAATGTCGCATTCGATACAGCGTACATATACCGGATTTTATTTTGATGCTAAATCTGACAAAACCCGTCTAGCTCGAATAGAAAAGATTATTGACAGACTTAATAAAAATTTGAAGCCAATGTGAAATTTTATAACTTTAAAAGTTTGTAAAACACCAATAATTATTAACTTTCTGATTATGAATTATACACTTTAAATCAGTAAATAAATACTGATTGTTTACAATAAGAAAGAAGGTAATTTTATTTCAATTCTATTCAATTAGTTTGAAATGTTAAAACAAAAAATAATACATGGGAATTACATCAGTAGATGATAATCGATTTTGGTTTCCTCTCGATAATGCATCAAAAATTTTTCCGGCAATTATATCCAATGAAGTTCCTGTTGTTTTTAGATTAACAGCCGTTTTAAAACAGCCGGTTAAAATTAAACCGCTTCAAACAGCTATTTTACTTGTTGAAAAACGTTTCCCTTATTACAAAGTACAACTTAAAGAAGGGTTTTTTTGGTTTTATTTGGAGCATCTGCCCGGACATATTCCTATAGAAGTTGACAAAAATTTTTTGTGCAAAAAGTTCTCAAAAGGTGAAATTTTTGTACGGGTTTTGGTGAGGGGCAATCGGATAAGTGTTGAATTTTCACATATAGTAACTGATGGTGGAGGCGGCTTAGAATTTTTAAAAACCATCCTGATAGAATATTCAAAGGCTTGCGGAGCTAATATTCCTGTTGAATTTCCTTATATGAAACCAGATTCTACCATGTTGGAAGAGGAATATGAAGATGCTTATAAAAGGTATTTTAATGAAAAAATCCCTCCAATGGTTAAAAGATCAAAAGCCTTCCATCTTCCCTTTCTACTGAATTCGAGTCCACGGTTTAAACAATCTACAGTAATTATTCCCATTCATCAAATTAAGCAGGTGGCAAATGCCAAAAATGTAAATATTACTGTATATTTAGTATCTGTGTATCTTTATGTTTTACAGAAAATTTTTGAAGACCTTCCTTCTTCAAATAAATTCATAAAAAACAAAAGGTTAAGGATACAGGTGCCAATTGATCTGCGAAATATTTTTCCGACGAAAACTATGCGGAATTTTTCATTGTTTGTAATGCCAGAAATTGACCTGCGCCTTGGACATTACACCTTCGATGAAATACTTAAATCAGTTTTTCACCAAATGCAACTAGAAACCGATAAAAAATTGATTAATAAAAATATTGCTAGAAATGTGGGCGGAGAAAAGAAAATATATGTAAGAGGTATTCCTCTGTTTTTGAAAAGTGCCTTACTACGAATGGAATTTTATTCACTGGGTACCAGCCAATATAGTGGAGTAATTAGCAATATGGGAAAAATAAATCTGCCGCCCGAAACTGATGATTTGGTTGATTATTTTATTGCCATATCGCCGCCTCCCAACAAAATGTTAAAAATAAATTGTGGGGTAATCGGCTATGATGATAAATTGGTATTGAGCTTTGGTAATATTACCAAATCAAATGAGTTTGAAAATAAATTTATAAGCTTTTTACAAAGTCATGGTATTTGTATGGATACAGAAACAAAAAAATAAAATTATGATTTACTGTAAAAATTGCGGAGTAGAACTGGAAGAAAATGCAAATTTTTGTTCGTTGTGCGGAGAGCCAGTATCCGATAAAGATAGTGCCAAGTTAGATTATTTAACTCCAGGCAAAACTTCAAAAATAACGTTAACAGATTTTCAGAAGTTGACTCAACTGCAAAAACGAAAAATATTTTGGGAAATAGCAGGTATGATCCTTTTTTCAGTAATACTTATAACATTAACTATTAATTTAGTTGGAAACCATGCCATTACCTGGTCAAAATATATTATTACAATTGGATTAGTTTTATTTATGAATATCACCCTTATTGTATTTTTGTACAAAAAATTAGTTCTGTCGTTTTTTTTGAGTTTTTTGACATCTGCTGCATTAATTTTTCTTCTTGATATTTATACTGGAAATTCAGGGTGGGTCACGAAACTTGGAATCCCTTTATTATTGGCTGCATATGTCATTGTTTTATCCTTTATTTTAGTTGAAAAAAGAACAAAACAGAAAGGGTTAAATATTGTTGCTTATTCATTTTTTGCCTTAGGTTTACTATGTGTTTGTATTGACGGGACTATCTCCATCTATGCCGGAAACTGTTTTAATGTCAGCTGGAGTCTTACTGTAATGGCCTCTACAATAGTTGTTTCAGCTCTTCTATTGTATATAAATCACCGTCTGAAAAAAGTGACTGATTTGAAACGGTTTTTTCACATTTAGAATACCAAAAAAGGCACTATCTTGAACGATGTCAAGGAGTACCTTTCTTTTATTAAAGTTTTATAGCAGATTTTGGGTGTTTAGCTAATTTTAAAGAGAAGATAATTAGTAAGACAATCCAAGATTTATTTTTTGAATATTGAGCCTATTTTTGAGAATCCTTCATTAAACGAGTCAGAAGCAGAAGAGAATGATTCTTTTACCTCTTCCCAGTTTTCTTCTGTTGAAGTCATCAGCTTATCATACTTTTTCTGAAGCTCAACTTTTTTTACTTTCAGGTCAGTGAGTGTTTCTTCGTATTCTTCTTTGACTTTGCCTACAGCATTGTCTTTTTTTAATTCCAGCTTGTCAATTTTAGCAAAAATCTCATTTATGCTCTCTTTGGCTTTATTTTTAAAAGTTTCTCTATCCATGATGTGTGTATTTAGTTATAATCAAATATACGAAATATTTTGATAGTATTCTCGTTATTTGCTGTTTTTAAGACACATATAGAAAAGCTTGGCAATCGATTATTTCAATTGGAAAATTACAGGAAATATTAAAGTTGATTTTACGGGTTTTTCGTCAACCATTCCGGCAGTCCAATATCCTTTAACATTTGTACCTCTTATTACTTTCAAAACAAGACTATCAATAGATGGATAAAGTGGGTTTAATATCTTTATATCAGATAGGCTTCCATCGGTTTCGATAGTAAAACTTGCTGTTAATCGTCCGGTTATATCGTTTTTCTTTGCATCTTCAGGATATACAAGATGATTGTTTACCCATTTCGTGAAATTATCAATATCTCCATTCTGGAAAGTTGGTTTTTTATCCAAGAGGTCAATAGAGTATACTTTTTCCTGATCAATCTCCTTTGATGGAGTTTCTGCAATTTTTGAAGCAGGCTGAGCAATCTCGGTTTTAGGGGTATCGATCACCTTATCTTTTTTTTCTTCGCTGTTTTTACAAGAAACAGCCATTACTGAAACTACCACTATGGTAGTTAAAGTCATCATTGTAGCATTAACTTTTTTCATGATTATTTTAAAATTTTTAAATTGATATTCTGTGATAGGTATGTAGATTGAGATAGTTTTGCTTTTATTTTTGCTTTTATTGCCCGAATATTATTATCTGTAGTACCAAGTAATTGCGCTATTTCCGACGGTTTGAAATCCTCTTCATAAAGAATAGTTATTATTTTCTCGTTAGCACTAAGTATTTGAAGATTCTGGATGTATGGATATTGTTTCTTAAATTCTGCGTCATTAACAATAATTGAAATGTTTGATTTTTGCTGTGACTTAATTTTTCCTAAAGTGCTTTGAAATTCGTTATACAGAGATTCAGAAAGGCGTAGGCTTCTGCTTGAAAGCGCTCCTATCTTATTCGTGACAGAAGGAATTGTAGAGATTGATTGCTTAAGAATTTTATTGGCCAGTTGTTCGTTTTTGAGTTTTAAATTGTTTTTAACTCGCTTTTTTATCAAGAAATATCCACCTAATAGTACTGCTGTAACAATGGTAATAATTAATATAGTATAAAAAGTATTCTGTTTCTCAATGGCATTAAGTCTAATGACGCTTGCTTCCAATTCAAATTGAAAGGCTTCAACTTTTGCAGTGAGTATTGCAATAGTATCATGCGCAATTGGGATAGTATCTTGTACGCTTGTAACCATGTTTTCTCGTTTGATGCTAAATTACTAATAAAGAGAATTAAAAATACGTAATTTTCTTGTCATCAAAAAAGTTGCTGGTATATTTTGCTGATTATTAGTGATATATATAAGAAAAGTTGCTACTGTTTGTAACTTCCTTCAAATACAGTAATCAAGTAATTAAGGTATTTGACCATGGGGAGGTGGTTTTGTATATAATAAACATATAATTTTTAAAGAAACGATAGAATTATATTTTTAAGTTTCTGATGTTCAACAAGAAATCCGTCATGTCCAAAATCTGAATCAATCAGATGATATTCCGTATCCGGAATCCATTTTGCCATTATATCATGTTCTGATGGAGTGAATAGGATATCAGAAGTTATTGCAATTATGAGGGTTTTTGACCTTATTGAGCGTAAAGCATCTTCGATGCACCCTCTGCCTCTCGCTATATTATGAGAGTCCACAGCTTGCGTTAATCTATAATATGAGTATGCATTAAAACGGGATTTAATTTTATCCCCTTGATGCTGTTGATATGTAGTTACTCGGTATCCGCTGAGCTTTGTGTCTGCGTCAACATCCTCTTGAGTCTTGTCGTATGCTACTTGCCCTCTGTAGCTTATTAGTGCAATAGACCTTGCAACCGCCATGCCGGTGAGTCCTGCTTTTAGTGATTTTTTACCAAAAGTATTGTCTGTCTCGATAGCCATACGCTGTGATTCGTTTAAAGCGATGGCCCATGGTTTTGAGCGTGCACTGGTAGCTATCAAAACAAGTTTCTGAGGAAATTCTGGTTGAATTACTGCCCATTCAAGACACTGAAATCCACCTATTGAGCTGCCTATAAGCATTTTTACACACTTTATATCAAGATATTCAGCCAACGTTTGATGGCAC
>JBAXYG010000045.1:0-8311 GCA_041670905.1 Bacteroidales bacterium | reverse complement strand
TTTGTTGCATCGGTGTTTCCCTTTTTAAATATTTGTAAGAAACTGTGAACTATCTTTTTCATAAATAATATATATAAGGGTTATTCTTTTTTCATTGCAACTGCAGGATTTTCATTTGCAGCCTTATTGGTTTGCCACCATATTGTTCCCAGCGAAATGGCAGCAGTAATAAGTGCTGCAAGTGCAAATATCCACCATGATATTGGTGCTTTCAACATAGAACCTTCCAGATATTTTGTTATTCCTAACCAAGAAATAGGGCAGGCGATAACAAATGAGATAAGCAAAAGTTTGTAATATCTTGCTGAAAGCATTTTCATTATGTTTTTGTACGTTGCTCCATTTATTTTGCGAATGGCAATTTCACGATAACTTTGCTGTATATCAAATAGTGAGAGACCGAATAATCCTAATGATGAAATAAAAATTGCTATCAGAGCACAGATTCCATATGTGATAGATGTTGTTCTATCGTACTTGTATATTTCATCCATTATATTTTCCATTGTTGTATATTCAAACTCATCAGTCCCGAAGCTTTCTGAATATATTTTTTTCAACATAGATAAAACTTCTTTCTCTTTACCAGGTTGATATCTTATTATTAAAGGATCTGCCATATTGCACGGAGGGAGAGTAGTATATAATACAATATTTTTGTTTTCTGAATTTATATGTCCTGGAGCAAAATCTTTTACGACACCGATAATTTCAAAGTAACTTTTTTCAAAAGTTGCCACTTTGCCATCAATAATTATTAATTTATTGACCAAGTCAGAGCTTATTTTTGCCGTAGTAATATCATCTATCCCCAACAGCTTTTTTGTTGATTCGGTTAGTATAATTTTATTGCTAAGATCCGTTTTTGAAAAGAATTTGCCATCTACCAATTTCAATCCGAAAACATCTATATATGAAGGAGATACCTTAATAACATCCAGTTTTTGAGTGTTGTTCAAATAACTGAATTCTTTTATAGATCTGTTTTTTCTTCCTTTATCGGTTATCGGGTTACCGTTTGTCCATGCAATAATGGCAGGAGAACCGTCAAGGATTTGCTCCATATACTGCATATCCTTATTTATTTTTTCTACGGTTGCATCTATTTCTTCGTCTATATGTGAGCTTAAATCATACTTGGAAGGTGGATTTGAAATTATAATGTTTTTTGATTCAAATCCTTTATCAGTATTGACCATAACATGAAGCTGTTTGATGAAAAATATTGAGACAACAATCAATATGTTTGTCATGACATATTGAGCAACAGTAAAAATGTTGCGTATCAATGAACGGTTTTTAAGTGAGCCAACTTGCTTGATAGTATCAATTGGCATTGAATAACGGTATTTTAAATATGGTATCAATGCGGTTATAACCGGAACAATAATCAAAATGCTAATTAACATTGTGGTATCAAAGCTCCAGATGTGTCTTATATCCATTTCAAACAAAATAGAAGCAGATGGTCTAATCAATTCTGCTATGAAAAATCCAAGTATGGTAGAGATACTTACATAGATAGAACTTTCTATTAGGAATTGTCCGAACATTCTACTGTTGCTTGCCCCGAACACTTTTTTAACTCCAAGCTCTTTTCCCCTCTTTAATGTTATAACAGATTGGATGTTTACGTAATTAAATATACCTATGATAAGCAATATAATTGTTACTAAAATTAAAATATTGACATTTTCCGAGTTGCCTTTATTTATGGCCTGTTCTTTACTGATGTTGTCTTTAGCGTATAGTTTATTTATTTGAATAATATTCCAAGACGATTGAAATTTCGCATCACCAACATTAACGTGCAGGTTCTTTATCTTTTCCTGCACTATTTTTGCCTTAGCAGGGGCTTCAATTATGTAGAACCCTATTGGGTTTTCTTTATAAGAAAGATCTATCCTATTGAGTGTAGATATAATAATATCATATTCAAATGAACTTTTTCCTTTTGGTTCCCCTGCTATTCCTGCAACAGTAAACAATTTCCCTTTTATATTGATTTTTTCTCCGATAGGATTCTTTTTACCAAAAAGCTTTTTTGCATAATCTTTTTTAAGAATAGCAGAAGAAGGGTCGTTTAGAATTGTATTTTTATCTCCGACTAGAAGCGGGTAGCCGAATACTTTATAAAATAAAGTGTCGCAGTTAATTATTGATGCATTATATTTAATATTTTCATTAATTAATATTTCGTCCTGCACACACTGCATTTTTGTCATCATTGAGACTTCAGGAAGGTTGGTCAAATCAACGTACTCGTTATTCTCATTGTGATACCCGCTCCAATAACTAGTGCGTGCTCTTGGTTCAAATAACATTGCCTTATCTCCATTAAAACTTACGTAAACTGCATATATTTTGTCAGCATTGGGATGAAATTTGTCTACCGTACTCTCCTGATTAATATACATAGAGAGCATCATTACAAAAGCCAGACTGATAGCTAATCCTATAATATTGATTATGGAGTAAAGCTTATAGGATTTTATTGATACCCACGCTTGATAAAATAGTTTTTTCATATATTAATAATTATTTAGCTCTTTATTGAATTTATAGGATTAGCATTTGCTGCTTTGCTGGATTGCCAGAAAACTGTTATTATGGCTACTATTGCAGAAAATAAGCCTGCTGCGATGAATATCCAGGCAGATAAGTTGATATGGTAAGAATAACTTGTTAACCACCTATTCATTGTAAACCATATTACAGGAATGGCAATAATGAATGCTATTCCTAAAAGCCTCATGAAATTTTTAAGTAATAGTACGAGTATCTCTTTACGGGTCGAACCCATTACTTTGCGTACGGCTATTTCCATTTGGCGTTGTTGTATGAAATATGTAGACATAGCCAAAAGACCGAGTGATGAAATAAGAACTGCGATAAATGTAAAAATTAATATTACGGTTGATAGCCTTTGCTCTTCTTTGTAGGTTTCGGTTAATTCATCTTCGATATATTTTGCTGAGAATTCTTTTCCATTCGATACTCTTTCTGCAATATTTTTAATTGATTTATATGCCAAGGCCTGGTCATATCCACTGTTTATTTTGATAAGAATATTCCATGGCCATTCTGTGACGGTTTCCTTATTGTAATCATCAAAATTTTTAAGATTGATTAAAATTGCAGCTTCGGGCTCATGTAAAGCATTTTCTATTCTAAAATCTTTATATATTCCTCCGATATTATGAATTCTTGTATGGTCTGAGCCTAATTTTACTACAAGTGTGTCATCGTTTATTTCTAGTTCTTTTAAAGCCTGTTCGTTAAGATACCAATTCTGTCCTGATAGGTTGTTTTCCTTTATTTTTTGCAATCCTAATATCTTGAAGAAGATAGAATCTCCTTTAAAAATCTGGAAACTTACCATTCTGTCTTTACCAAATGGTATAGTATTGTTATTGCCTCCATCTAACGGCGTCCCTTCACTAAGGGCAACATCTTCAACAAATGACAATTGACTTACTTCGTTTTTAAATGTAGTTATTTGTCCGTAAGAATCAAAGTTGGTTCTAACATTTAAAATATTTTTTGTGTTATATCCCATTGGAGCGTTAATAAGATGTTTTTCTTGCAGTATCATGGTCAATGAAACACCGATAAGAGCTATTGTGATTATATTTTGAAATGTAATTAATATTTTGCTGTACACCATACTTGTCTTTCGATGAAAAGACCCTCTTACAACTTCAATAGGCTTGAAGTTACTGATAACAGTTGCAGGGACAATACCTGAAATTATTGATAGAATTATGACCAAGGTAAAATAGCTTATGCAATACTTAAAATTCAAACTGCCCATAACTGATATCTTGCTTTGTAACAGACTGTTTGCATATGGCTCTACGGCTGAAGCGAGAAATAAACCAAAAATGAAAGCGACAAGACAAATTATAAAACTCTCAAAAATAAGTTTTCCAAAAAGAATTTCCCTGGATGATCCAAGAAGTCTCCTTGTTGCCATTTCTTTTGCTCTAAATCCTGTTTGAGCTACTGTAAGGTTTATATAATTAACTACTGCAAAAAGTAGAATCAGAATTCCCACTGATATAAGTATCAAGACAAGAGACCACTCTCCTTTGTTCAAATTATCATAACTAGACACAAGATCAGAAAAATAGATATCCTTGAACGGAATAAGTTTAACCTCTTTCCAAATACCTCCCTTATAAGGCCAGAAATTATCTTTAAAATACTTTAGAATATCGTCTGATTTTGCTCTGATATCCGCACCTTCTTTTTCCATAATGAACATCGTGGTAGCTCCGGCATTGCTCATATGCTCATCAGTAATAGTTGGGTTATAATATTGCATATTTTCAAATCGTATCACAATATCACTTTCCTTTAATACGGAATTTTCTATATCAGGCATTATTCCAGTTATTACGTACTCTTTTTCAAAAACTTTAAAGACTTTTCCTATAGGATTAGTTGTTCCATATATTCTGTTTGCAAAGTTTTTGCTTATTACTGCATTTTGCATTGGAATAAGAGCTGTTCTGCCATCTGCCCCTTCGGTCTTGATAGAGAAAAAATTAAAAAAAGTAGTGTCGGCAAAAAGAAATTTTGCATTAATTTTATTTTCTGAAATAGTAATTGAATGTTCATATGTCGTTATTCCGCATACACTTTCAATTTCAGGGTATCTGGCTTGCAATAACTCCCCATTTTTATATCCTGTTCCTAATCCATTTTCATTCGCAAGAACGTAAATTCTATCTGCCTTCTCAACCCAATTGTCTGTCGTAAGATTGTTTACTGTATAGTTTGCAATAATTATTAAAAACATAAGGGAAATTGATAATCCTAATATATTAATAATAGTGTAGAGTTTATTTCTACTCAAAAATTTTATAAATGATTTAATATTAAACATTTTATACTATTTATTTAAAATTAGAATTTCATTATCTCCGTAAGTATCGTAATTTGAAACAATCACTTTTTCTCCTGCAGACAGGCCTTCAACTATTTCATAATATTGTGGGTTCTGTCGTCCGATTCGGATGTTACGTTTATAAGCTTTAGTTCCATCTTCAGATAAGACGTATATCCAAGCACCTCCTGTCTTTTGGTAAAATGTACCGCGAGGAATGATTATCGTGTAGGCAGGTTGCCCAAGTTGAAGACTTAAATAATATGTTTGACCTGTACGAATGTTTTCAGGGTATTTTCCTAAAAACGTAAAGTCGGCCTTGAACTGTCCTTCTCTTACATCAGGATATATCTTTTTGATTTTTACTCTATATTCTGTTCCCTGTCTCTCAAAAGTGGCTTCAAGTCCTGTTCTTACTCTGTCAATGTAATGTTCATCTATCTGTGCTTCAATTTTATAGTCTGAAAGATCGTTTATCTGACCTATTTTTTGGCCCATAGATACAGATTGTCCCAATACAACATCAAGCATTCCAAGTTCTCCATTTATAGGAGATTTTATATTAAGATTAGAAACCCGTTCGCGGATAAGCATCATATTTCTTCTCATATTATCCAGGCTTTCTTCTAATTGTGATATCTGTATACTGCGATATATTGAGTCTTGTTTTTGACGTTCCATAACGAGTTCACGTTTTTTATCTGAAAGTTCATAATCTTCTTTTGATTGGAGCCATATCTCTTTTGCAATAAGCGTACTCTTATAAAGTTCATTATTTTGATTATAAGCACGTCTCTTTCTTTCAACATCTAGATCCAGTTGAAGTTGTTCCTGCCTTAGAGATAGTTTTTCCTGTTCCATGGAAATTAATGTGTTACGTAGAAAATTCTGTTTTTCTGCAAGTTGTGCCTCACTGTCCAAAATTGAGAGGTTGAGGTTATTATTGCTCAACACTATCAATATTTCTCCTTTTTTAACAGTGTTTCCTTCTTCTACCACTATCTTGTCAACAATACCAGCTTCTAGGGGACTTAACTGTACTATTGAGATTGGCTGTACCTGACCTGTTACTTTTACATAATCATTGAATTCCCCATCAACAACATCGGCTATTGAGATGGTACCTGCATCAATTTTCAGAGTTGAAGAGTTATCACGGAAAATTAGCCATAATATAAAGGCTAAAAAAATTATACCTAAAACGTAAGGGACGCTTTTTTTTGTAAACAGGGCATATATGCCCTTCTTTTTTTCTATTTTTATATCCATTTTATATGTTTTTATCTAATTAATGATTTTCCTCTATAATAATCGACTATGCGACTCTTAATAATATATTGAAGCCTAGAATTGAGAAGTTCAGATTTTGCCTGGAGCAATTGGTTGGCACTTGTTTGAAGTTCAATAGGGGAGGTCAGACCCATTTCATATTTTTGAAGAGTTGCCTTATGTGCAAGCTCTGCTGCTTCGACTTTTTTATTTGTCTGTATGAACTCTTTCCTGAATCCTTGCATTTGATGATAGTTTTGCTCTATTTCACTTTGTAATACTCTTTCTGCAGCTATCTTGGTTTGTTCGGCAATTTTCATATTATTTCGGGCACGATTGGTGTTTGACCTTCTGGCTAACCCGTCGAAAATAGGTATACTTAATGAAGCTCCAAAATAGTATCCCTGGTTGTTTTTCAGTTGTGTCATAAATGGTGTGATTACGGCGGTGGAATTAAGATTTTCATAAAAATTGGTGGAGAAACCTCCTCCAATGTAGATTGAAGGGAGAAGTCGTCCTTTAACTATATAATAATTTAGTTGACTTTGCTTATATGAATAATTTTGTGACTTTATTCTTGGACTGTTTTCCATAGCATAGCTTATCACGTTTTCTAAGGAAGTGGAAACTACATCTTCATCAGCATATATGTTTGTATCTATTATAATCTCCTCATTTGCAGGAAAATTCATTTTTTCTTTTAGAGAAGAAATTGCTAGATCGCGTGCATTTTCCTGTTTTATAACTACATATTCATCTCCTCTTAGTTGAGCTTCAATCTGCAAGATATCAGATCTGCTTTTCAATCCTAATTCTTCAAGTTTACAATCTTTTATATACGTAGATCTGCTTGTTTCCAATTGTTGATTTGCCAACTTTACTGCGTCACAATAATATACGACGTCGAAATAAGCCTGCATTACTTCTAGTGCCACTTCGTCTTTAATACGCTCAAGTTCTTCTTTTCCCATTAAAATTGCCGCACGACTTACCCGGTAGGAATTGATTGTTGTGAGTCCGGCAAAAACCGGAATTTGTGAGCTGACAGAATAACTGTTGCTTAAGTTTGATGTGTTTGTGTAAGTATTGGTCTCAGGGTCGATTGAACGTCCGTAACTGTTATTAACGTTGCTACTCATACTCGCACTGGGCAAAAATGATGCTATTGCCTCATTTCTGTCTTGGAGATAGTTGTTGTTTCTTATATTTTGAGTATTGACTTTTGTGCTGTTATCAATAGCATATTGCATGCAATCGTTTAGGTTGAATATTTTGTTTTCACCTGTTTGAGCCATTATAGGTGTCAAATAAATTGACATTACTAGTATTAAAATAGATCTCTTCATATAGTATTTAAATATTTTTTTCTTTGTCAAAGAGATTGCCATAAAGATGCCATAAAATGTAAAATATTTAAATATAGGCAGATACGTGTATATTTATTCGTCTTTAATGTCAAAAAATTATACACATAAGTTAAAAATTTTGACGATAAAGAAAAAATCTTTTACTTTTGATGAAAACCAACTTAAAATTATGCAAAAAGAGGGCACAATACTGTTAGTGGATGATAACAAGAGTATCATTTCTGCGTTGGAGATACTTTTAAATAGATATTTTTCAAAAGTGATTGCGATTAATACTCCTAATCAGATAAATTTTACACTAAGAAGTGAAAACGTTGATGTAGTCCTTCTTGATATGAATTTTTGTACCGGTGTGAATACAGGTAATGAAGGTATATTCTGGTTGAAAGAGATTAAAAAACTTTCTCCGGAAATTCAGGTAGTTCTTTTTACAGCATATGCGGATGTTGACCTGGCAGTAAGGGGTATAAAAGAAGGTGCTGCTGATTTTGTGATAAAACCGTGGGATAATGAGAAATTAATTGCTTCTCTTCAAAATGCCTATAATCTTAGAAAATCACGCAAAGAGGTAAAACAACTCAAAGAGATTAAAAAAGAATTGATCGACGAACCTAAAATGTACTGGGGTAGGAGCGATGCTATGAAACGCCTTAAGGATATGGTTGATAAGGTTGCAGATACTGATGCAAATATATTGATTACAGGCGAAAACGGTACTGGTAAAGAGATGCTTGCACGTGAGCTACATAATCGTTCTTCCCGCTGTAATGAGATGATGGTGGCA
>JBAXYG010000044.1:0-8423 GCA_041670905.1 Bacteroidales bacterium | reverse complement strand
TTGTATGATCTGAAATATCTTTTTTTCAATTGTTTGAATAATCTGTCATTTTTGAAATCAGCGAACCAAAAGTTAATTTCATTAAGAAGTTTAATGTTTTTTTTTGATACTGCCCATACGTTATTCTCTTGTATAGGAACACTTGTGTAAATACGATTAAGATAATGTTTCGGAATGGAATCGTGTGTACTTATGACAAGTATATCATAATTTCCATTGATAAGACTATCCCAGCAAGCAGGTGATGGTTGTGGAGGATCTATTTTGATGATATCATTGTTATAGTCGGCAAAATAGCTGAGCATTTCATAGTTAAATCCTACCGGTTTTCCGTATGAGTAATACATTCCTCCTTCCAAAATAATTGAACAGGCGAGTTCGTTGATGTTGGGTTTATAGTAGTTATCAATACTGCTTCTATCATCACTGAATAATTCTCTGATAAGTAGAACTACCAGAAGAAAGATTATGGTCCTAGCAATAAATGGTCGATAATTGTTCATAGTCGTTATTTTACGTAAAACGGCCAGAATATTCCAAATTTAAATGTCGTTTGAGGTCTGATGTAATGATAAGCAGAAAAATAATCGGAAGTAGGCCAGTCCTTTGTTGCATTTGTATATTTTACAAATACGCAGGCTCTTTTCCATTGCACATTAACAAATGCATCAATGTAAGGATTATTTCCTATTTTCTCTTTGATCTGGTTATAAAATACTCCCAAAGATGGACTGTATGCCTGGGCGTAGTATTCGGTATTAAATAGAGCATTTGCTCCAATTTGCATTCTCATTACATTTTTCACAACATCAAATTCAAGGTAATATCTGAGATTCAATGCCAAAGTGGGTAATGGAAGCACATCCTGGTTCGATGATAGTTGGAATAAAACTCTGTTTTCGAAGTGTAGCTTCCATATTTTAAAATTCTTTTCCAGTGCAGCACTCATTATATTGAGTGGTTCACTGTATTGTTTTACGACAGATAATGTGTCGTAGTAGAGCATATTGGTTACTAAAGAGTAGCCAAAGAATGCGTGAAGTTTGTATTTATCTATATCGAGAGTTCCCTCGACTTTTGTTTCAGAAATTTTATTAAAATCATTATTCCACATGTGGTGGTTAGAATAAAGATTTTCAGTGAACCAATTTGGTTTAGACAGTGAAGTATTGAATTTTGCTGTCAGATGAATTCCTTCTTCAAAAGGGTATAAGGATAATTTTATAAGTCCTTTCAGATGGAAATCATTCACATTGTATCCTGCATAGTCATATTTACCGTCTGTTTCCCATAAAATATATTTTTTAAACATACCGGAAGCTCCGGCGTATACATATAAATTGTTTTGGGATGTGTTTTTGTTGCCTGATAGGTAATAAGAAGGATTAAATCCATAAATAGATAATAATTCGTATCCTATTCCTCCATCTATTTTCGATATTATGCCGTCGCTTGCCCAAGGTTGAAGTCTAAGAAACACTTTGTTATTAAGTCTTGCTACACTCATAGAATCGGCACTTACGGTTTTGTTTATATTAAATTTATTAAAATAAAAGTTTCTTCCCCATGTATCTGTAAGTGAAATTTCATCAGCGTATTTTTTTGTATAAGTTGAGTATTCTCCGCTATGTCCTAGATAGGCAATAGTTCCTTCTCCAAGTGCAAGAGAATCAGCATCTTTTCTAAAAAAATTGAATGGAATGGCAAGGGAATGAGTAATAAAATATGTTCTCCTCTTTAATGAGTTTGATGCGCTAATAAGGTTAACATCAATGGTTTTTGAGTCCACAATGGTATCTAATATCCACGTTGATTCTCTTATTCCTCCGTTTTCTGTTCTTGTTACTGTCTGGGCAATATATCCAGCATTCATCAAATATTTCTTTCCCAAATAGTTCATTGCTGCGGAGAATGTTCTGTCGTCGGTTTTTTCTAATTGAAGCATACCTGTTGAACCGTATCTCTGATAGAGAAGTGTAAAGTTTAATGACGGGGTTATATTTTGAGTGGTAAGAATTTTAATTTCCGTTTCTTCTATAAGCTTAGTCGAAAGCAGGTTTCCCCAATATGCAAGCTCTGTATAAGGAGTTTTTGTGTTGTATTGAGGTAGGGTCTCAGGGGTATATGAATATATCAGATAAGGTTCAAAAAATGGAAAGACATTCATTTTTTCCCTCTTGAAATAGTTGTATGTTTGGGTGGCGGAACCTGATGTACCTAAATATGTGGCATTTACATCTTTTTTTAAGAACGGATAGTCATTGAAATGATAATTGAATGTGGTGTCTATTTTTTCTAAATTTAAATTATTGAAAGACTGGTCGTGTGTCCATTTGAGAATCCGTTCATAATACAATGAATCTGGAACGGCAAATGTTTGCAATATTCTAGGAGTTGCAATCCTGACGCTGTCTTTGAACTCTCTTTTTACTTTTCTTTCTGCTTTTTTAACATCTCGTGCATTAGGTAAATATAATGCAAGAGAATCAAAGTAGCAGGTTAACACCGAGTCAAGTTCCATCAGATATAGAGTATCTATTTGCCGATAATTCAAAGTATCTTTCTGAGGTGCGGTATTGTAATTTATGTTTACTGCGGCATAAGAATCAGAGAGCGAAAAAAATATTTCCACAAGACAGAATGCTATTATTAAATATTTCTTTAGATTCTTCATATTGGCCACAATATTATGAATAATTAGCTTTTAAACAATATTTTATGCTTGTTTTTTTGCTACTTTGCTCCCAATTATAAACAATATAACCAGCATAACAACGGAGCACAAAATAACTATAGGGAGTGATCCCGGCCCTAATCTACCAACCAGCATATTTATCAAAGTATTACCGATAAGTGCAATCACAAGTGCAAAACTGAAAGCCGTTCCGGACAAATGACGGTATTTTTCTCCGATAATACCTAAAATAACAGGGAACGTTGCTGCAAGTCCCATGCCTAAAAGTGTTGTTCCTATAATTGCCATTGTGCTTGTCTCAGCTATCATTAACAATATAGTCCCTATTGCAGTAACACCCATACTGCTTAGAATGATTACTTCGTTAGAAATAAATCTTGACCCTACAGCAAGAACACATCTGCTTATTGCAAGACCTATCATTATAAAACTAAGAGCATATAGAGCCACATCACTTGGAAAACCAACAGCAGGTGAACTTAGATAACTTGAAACCCAATTACTTGATATTCCTTCAAGAGCACTTTGGAAAAATAGTACGAAACTTAAAATAATCAATGTCGGTTCTTTTATCATTTTTATTACCCCTTTTATAGGAACACCTTGCTTGCATTTTGCTTCAGGAAAATGAATGGCAAAATAATAGATGAGTGACAAAAACATAATTCCTCCGGCAACAGCAACAATAGGAGTATAAGTAAAGGTTTTTGAAAGAGACCCCATAATCATAGGAATAGTAAAAGCTCCTAAACAATAAACTACACCAAGAACAAACATGTTGGATGTTCTTGCTTTATCGCTTGAAATATCAGATACAATGGCACTTGTGGATCCGTTAAGCATACCTCCACTGAATCCAATAAGAAAAATTGATACTACAATTAAAGTGAATTCGGTAGAGAAGGCTAACCCTTCAAGTCCGATTACCCCAATTATTGTGGCACATATCAGTAATAATTTAAAACCATATCTGTCAATGATAGGACCGAAAACCAAAGAACCAAAGAGTACTCCCAAAGGAAGTATGCTTGCAAGAGTTGATTCATTGCTTGGGGTCAGTGAGAAACGAGCTGATAGAGAGGGGAGTACCGCCCCCATAACTAAAAATGCCATTCCAAAGAAAAAAATGCCTAAAAATGCTGCGATTAGTACTTTTACGTTTGTCTTGTTTTCCATAATTTTTTTATGCTTTTGCAAATTTTATTGCCACTGCACCGGCTCCGTAAAGACCAGCAAGTTCCGGCAGTTTTGTTGTTGTGAATTTTACTTGTTTAATGCTGATGGGTTGAGCCCATTTGCAAGCTTCTATGTATATTTTGTCTATGAATTTTGATGCTGGACCAAAAATACCACCTCCAAAGATTAGTATTTCCGGATTGAAAATACTGACAAGGTTGGCCGCAGCCATTCCCCACATTTCTATAGCTTGTTCAATAACTTTTTTTGCAATGGAATCCCCGTTCTCGTATGCTGCAAAAACATGGTATGAGGTAATATCTGTTATTTTATATTTTCTCAACTCTCCAGAATATACTTCGTCTTTACTCAGAAAAATTCTTGCTTGATTAGCAATCCCTTCTCCCGAACAGTGTGATTCGAAGCATCCACATTGATCGTATTGTTTTAGATAAGGAGGTTTAAGGGCAAGCCATCCTACTGCCCCCACAATGTCTGAATGACCGTGAAGAACAACGTTATCTATAAGAATTCCTGCACCTATACCGGTTCCTACTGCGATGAAAACAGCATTTCTACATCCCTTTGCACCACCCATAGTTGTTTCACCAACTATATAACATGTTCTGTCACTCTCTATGGTTACTATGGAGTTTGGAATAGTTTTGTAAATTTTATCTCTTAGTGGATAATTATCCCAACCCGGAATGTTTGGTGCCCAGACACATCCTGTTTTTGAGTAAGAAATACCAGGTATGCATATTCCTATGCTTTTTTCATCGTTATCATTTACTTTACCTTCTTTACATAAATCAGAGCAAAGAGATGAGACAAGTTCTCCGACTTCATTACCTGTTCTTTTCTCAAGTAGAGAAATTTTTTTGAGTAGAATTTTTCCTTCTTTGTCAAAGATGGCACCACTGACTTTTGTGCCGCCCAAGTCTATTCCTATGTAGATCATCTTATATTATTTCTATTCCTTTTTCTTTCATTTCTTTTAGAGCTTTAACACGTCCTTCCGGTTCAATGTGTGCCATAGCTTTTTCAATCAGATATACTTTATATCCGGCTTTGTGAAGATCAAGGCATGTCTCTTTTATGCAGTATTCGGCGGCGATGCCACTAACAATAACGTTTTTTGACAGATGAACACTAAGTTTTTCTCCTGCTTTGTTTATTCCGTCAAATCCTGAATATTGCTCTTCGTCAGGATTTTCTCCTTTCAAAAACATATTTTTTATTCCAGGTCTGTTTTTAACATTATCAATCAGGCTGTAGTATTTTTCATGTATTTCGGCTCCTTTTGTGCCGGGGACACAATGTACAGGCCATAATCCACCGTTAATTTTGAATGAACAGTGGCTTTGAGGGTGACAGTCGCAAACATATAACACATTTTGATCAGGGTGTGAGTTTATATATTTTATACTCTCCCCGATTGCCTCTTCGGTATATTGGCAAGCCAATGATCCATCAATAAAATCATAAAGCACGTCGACAACAACGTGTGTATATCCGTTATTTTTCATCAAAAATTTTAATTTCGTTAATTATTGAATTGATTAGTTTCATTTTTAAGTTATAAAGATCATCAGAAATATCCACTTTATAGTAATGAGGATTTATAATTCTTTTTTGAGTGTCATTCAGACTGGAAAGATTAGCGTTGTAGTACCCTTTCTTTTCGAAAATAGTCCTTTCCGGCAATAGCCTTTTTCCATTTTCCATTATAAGTTCCTGAAGCGGACGGTATTCATAGGTGCCTGCTTTAAAAGAAGTAACCTTGGTATCATCAAATTGAGCGCGCAGAGAAATATCTTCTCTGTTTTTAATTGATTCTACAAGTGAATCCCCATTGCGTAGACAAGTTACGTCTGCTTGAAACATACCGTTTTGGATGATTCTATAAGTTATTTGGAACCCTGGATTAATAAGTTTTTCTTTATCTTCCGACCTTTTCAAAACAGGTTGGTTGTCAATCTGTACTAATTTATAAACATTACCGAAACAAGGATTGTGCTTACTCGTTGCGATTGCATCTCCGACACCGTATGAATCTATTTTTGCGTTTTGTCTTTCTAGGTCAGATATTATGTATTCATCCAGAGAATTGGTAGCAAATATTTTGCATTTGTATAATCCTGCTTTGTCAAGATTCTCTCTGCATTTTCCTGATAAATATGCTAAGTCCCCACTGTCAAGTCTTATCCCATATCCCAATGCATATGAATCGTCAATTCCGTTCTCTTTGAATGCTTTGATTGCATTTTTTAGGCCACATTTCAATGTGTCAAAAGTGTCGATAAGTAATATAAGGCCTTCATCCTTATGCGTTTTAATATATGAATCGAATGCTTTGTATTCTCCTTCAATCGTACATCCGAATGCAGTAGTATAACTGTGGGCCATAGTTCCGCTTGATTTGAACCCAAACATGTTTGCACTCAAAATATTTGAACTGTTAATACATCCACCGATAAATGCTGCTTTACCACCGTAAACTGCAGCCCATGGTCCGTGTGCTCTGCGTGACCCGAATTCACTTACCGGTTTGGTAGTACTTCTTGTTACTCTGGACGCTTTTGTGGCGATTGCCATTTGGTGGTTCATTATACAAAGCAAAGGCGTTTCAAGTACTTGTGCCTCAATGACAGGCCCTTCAATAGTAATCACAGGTTCACTTGGAAATGCAATTTCCCCCTCTTTCATGGAATATACTCTTCCTGTGAATTTCATCTTGGCAAGATATTCTCGGTATTCTTTATAATCCTCTCCGGGGATGAATTTTTCAAAAAAAGCTTCATCTTCCGATCCTAGTCCGGCAATCATATCCATAGCTTCCTGAACTCCACATACCACTGCCCAATTGTTATTGTCGGGCGCAACTCTATAAAATAGATTAAAAATTGCAATTTGCTCTTTCATTCCATTTTCATAAAATGACTTTCCCATAGTGTACTGGTATTTGTCAGAGCAATATGAAATATTAAACATAATTTTTTTTTAAAAGTTATACAAAGGTAGCCTTTTTTTATACTTTGCGAAATAGAAATAAAAGTGTTAAATTTGAATAATTATAAAATAGAAATAATGAATAGGAAGGGAAATAGAGCAAAATTCCTGGAATTAGTTGAAATTAAGGCAAATGAGGTAACAAGAGAAAATGCCAATCTTAATACAGATACCCCTGCTGGCATGATGATGAAATTTGCCAGTGAGACAACCAAGTTTTTTGCTGAAGACGAGTTACTGTCTGCTGACGTGAAAGAGGCTCTCGAGAGGGGTTATATACATATTCATGATTTGGATTATTATCCCACAAAAAGTTTGACATGTGTACAGCATCCATTAGATAAGATACTTGCAAATGGATTTACTGCAAATCATGCTGAATCACGACCTGCAAAGAGGATAGAGACTGCAAGCGTACTTTCTTGCATGGCACTGGAAGCCGCGCAGAATGAGATGCATGGAGGACAGGCCATCCCTGCTTTTGACTTTTATTTAGCTCCTTATGTCAGAAAGACATTTATTGAGGAACTTAGAATTTTTGGTCAGTTTGCAGGAGAGGATTATTCGCATCTTAATAATGCAAAAATTGATGACTTTATATATAAAGATCTGAGTGGGCTAACTGGAGAACAAAGAATATTACAACATGCTGTGAACCGTACGGCAAAGAGGGTTCATCAAGCTATGGAGGCTTTTATTCACAATATGAACACAATCCATTCCCGGGGTGGTAATCAGGTGGTTTTCAGTTCAATAAACTATGGTACCGATACATCGCCAGAAGGGAGATGTCTTATCAGAGAATTGCTTATAAGTACTTATGAGGGAGTAGGCAATGGCGCTACCGCTATTTTCCCGATTCAGATATGGAAGAAAAAAAGGGGAGTGAGTTATTTGCCCGAGGATCCTAATTACGACCTGTATAAATTTGCTTGCAAGGTGACCGCTCGTAGGTTTTTCCCTAATTTTGTAAATCTTGATGCTACATATAATTTCCATGAAAAATGGAGAGCTGACGATCCTGAACGTTATAAATATGAAGTTGCTACAATGGGGTGCAGAACGCGTGTTTTTGAAAACAGATTTGGCGATAAGACTTCAATAGGACGTGGTAATGTTTCATTTACTTCAGTCAATATTGTAAGACTTGCAATTGAATGTATGAAGATTGAAAACTATGACGAGAGAATTGCTGCTTTTTTTAAGAAATTTGATTCAATACTTGATTTGACAGCTCGTCAGTTGCACGAGAGGATGGAGTTTCAGATGAGTGCGAAAGCAAAACAATTTCCTTTTTTAACCTCTTCTCTATGGGTAGGATGTGAAAAACTATTGCCCGATGACAATATAGGATCTACTATTAATCAAGGAACTTTAGGTATTGGTTTTATCGGTCTTGCCGAGTGGCTTATTGCCTTAACCGGACATCATCACGGAGAGTCTGATGAAGCTCAGAAATTAGGTTTGGAAATTATCACATATATGAGAGATAAGGCAAATGAATATTCTCAGAAATACAAACATAATTATAGTGTTTTGG
>JBAXYG010000043.1:0-8519 GCA_041670905.1 Bacteroidales bacterium | reverse complement strand
CCTGCCATATTTAAAAATACATCTTTTGCAGCAAGTTTGAATCCGGCACGTTTCTCCAGAACGGCCAGAAGCATATTCATACGACGTACGTCGAATCCTGTAGCTGAGCGTTGAGGCATTCCATACGCTGCTGTACTTACAAGTGCCTGAATCTCTATAAGAAAAGGTCTAGTACCATCAAGCATTGCACTTATAGCTATTCCACTTAAATTATCCTGATGCATAGGAATAAGCATTTCAGATGGATTGCTTACTTCTCTGAGTCCACTGCCGGTCATTTCAAATACGGCAAGTTCTGCTGTTGACCCAAACCTGTTTTTAATGCTTCGCAAAATACGGTATGAGCCTCTGGTATCTCCTTCAAACTGAAGAACAACATCTACAACATGTTCCAGAACTTTTGGTCCTGCAATTGCTCCCTCTTTTGTTATATGCCCGACTAGGATGACCGGAGTATCTGTTTCTTTTGCATAGCGGAGCAGAGCTGCCGCACATTCTCTTACTTGAGAAACGCTTCCTGCAGAAGATTCGATATTTTGGCTGAAAATAGTTTGAATGGAATCAATAATTAATAGATCAGGGTTTACTTCCTTTGTTTGTAAAAGTATATTTTCCAAAAGAGTTTCGCTTAATACAAGGCACAATTCATCGTTTCCACCTAATCTTTGAGCTCTTAATTTTATTTGCTTTGCACTCTCTTCTCCAGACACATAAAGGGTTTTAAGTCCTTTGCAATGCAAAGGAAGCTGAAGTGATAAGGTTGATTTGCCTATACCTGGTTCTCCTCCTATAAGAATCATTGATCCTTCTACCATTCCACCTCCCAAAATGCGGTCCATCTCTGTGTTTCCCAAAGAAAAACGATTTTCATCTCCGAAACTTATATTATTCAAATGTTCAGGTTTTGCATCTTGTTTAGATAGAAAAGATTTGTTACGAGATGTCACTTCCATTGAGATTTCTTTTCTTTTTGGCTCTTCAATCATAGTGTTCCATTCTCCACAAGCGGGGCAACGGCCCAACCATTTTGGGCTCTCATTGCCACAAGAGCTACAAAACCACGCTGTTTTTACCTTATTCATATATTACAGTTTATTTACAAATTTACTATATTTGTATAATATGTCTAAACTTTATTTAAAATGAAAAGAACCGTTATTTCCTTATTATTAATCACAATTCTTGGTTTCAGTTTTAACAGCTATGCCCAGGAAGTTCTCTCTCAAGAAGATATTTTAAAAAATGTCGATCAGTATATTGAAAAAGTTCAAAATGAATGGAAAATCCCCGGAATGGCGGTGGCGATTATAAAAGATAATAAGGTAATTCATGCAAAAGGGTTTGGTTTAAAAGATTTATCAAAACCAGACAATAAAGTTGATCCTAATACTATCTTTCAAATAGGTTCCATTTCAAAATCTTTTACTGCCGCTGTGATGGCACAGTTGGTTGATCAGGACCTTGTGAAGTGGGAAGATACCGTTAAAAATATCTTGCCGGATTTTGAAATGTATGATCCCTGGGTTACTGCAAATATGCAGGTAAAGGATCTTATGACACACAGAACGGGACTTGCCGGACAATCCGGAACATATATTCCTAATCTTGGATATGACAGGGACGATATTTATCACATGCTTAAATATATTAAACCGGTATATTCTTTTAGAGGTGATTATCAATACAATAATATCACATTCATTATCGCCGCAAAAATTATTGAGAAATTGACCGGTATGAGTTGGGAAGAAAATGTTCAGCAGAAAATATTTGATAAATTGGGGATGACTTCATCATCTGTGGATGGGGAAGGTTTTCTTGCGTCAGAAAATGTAGCTTTACCATATGAGTTTTTGGATAAAGATGGAGGAATGGTAATAAATCCGCTCTATGGAGATGAACAGGCTCTTTGGTGGCTTACTGTAATTGGACCTGCAGGTGCTGTCAATTCATCTGCAAATGACTTGATAAAATGGGCACAATTTCATTTGAATATGGGAAAAGTAGGTGACGAACAAATCATTTCTGAAAAAAATATGAAATATCTTCATAAAGGAATTACCATAACGTCTCAAAATGAGAATAGAACAACGATATACGGTCATTGTTGGTTTATTGAACAGACAAAGAAAGGTCGTCTTTATTTTCATACGGGAACAACTTGGGGTATGACAGCTATATGTTGTTATTTCCCTGAGTTGAATTTGGGTATGGTTATTCTTGTAAATTCGGAAGCTCCTTCTGAACCAAGATATGCCATAATGAGGCGTACGTTAGATTTGTTCCTTGGTGAGCCCGATAAGGATTATAGTCAAGAATCTTTAGCTGAATGGTACGAGTCAAGTAAGAAAAGTGCTGAGAAAAAAGAGAAGAAAGATGCTGAAATTATAAATATTCCTGCTCCGAAAGCAAAAGCACTTGTTGGAAAATATACAAAAGAGGCACTGTTTGGTGATGCTTGGGTTACATTGGAAAAAGGTAAACTTTTCATTAAGGCAGGAAAGCAAGGATTTAAAAGAGAGATGGTTCATGTAAACGGCAATAAATACAATTTTCGTTGCGACGGGCATGGATTTGATATAACTTTTACCATGAATGAATCCGGTAAAAAGGCGACCTCTTTTGAAATTGATTTTGGAGGAGGCGAAGATTTCGGTCCGTGGACAAGAATAAGTAAATAATAAATAATATGAGTATGAAAAAGACATCTTTGTTTTTGATAGTTTTGCTTTTTGTGAGTTCCATTTTGCTGAAAGCGGAAAATCCCATTATTGGAATTTCAGGATACGTTGATGGCAGCACGAATGTGGCTAATAATACATATTTAAATGCGGTCCGTTTAGCAGGTGGCGTTCCTATTATAATTCCGGTGACATCGGATAATGATCAGATTGCTGCAATTTTAGGCGTGATTGATGGATTGGTTATGACTGGCGGTGAAGATTTTGATCCGTTGAAATGGTATAACGAAGAACCTATACGATCTTTGGGCAGTGTTGCTCCAGAACGTGATGAGTTTGACGTAAAATTAGTAAGGGCGGCTGTTGCAAAAGGAATTCCTGTATTGGGTGTTTGTCGTGGTATGCAATTAATCAATATTGCTTTTGGTGGTTCCTTATATCAGGATATTCCTTCTCAGGTCAAAGAAAGCTTTGTAAAGCATCGTCAACAGGCACCGGGAAATTACGGAACACACACAATATTTGTTGATAAAAATTCTTTGTTGTTCCAACAAATAGGAGTTCAGAATGTTGTGGTAAATTCATTTCATCATCAAGCGGTGAAAGGTGTTGCACAAGGATTCAAAGTTACCGCTAAATCTGCTGACAATATAGCTGAAGCAATGGAAAAATCAGGCAAAATAAATCTTCCGGATGGTGGTGCGGTAATTATGGGGGTTCAATTCCATCCTGAAATATTTACTGCTGCTGGTGATAAAACATTTTTAGGTATATTCAAATATTTAGTGAAAGAAGCTTCTAAATAGTAAGTTTTTCCCCTTCACTTTTTGCTATTATGACTGCTCCGCATGAATCTCCATAACTGTTGATCATTGTGCGGGGCATGTCGCATAATTGTTCAACAGCCAAAACCAAACCTATGCCTTCAAGTGGCAGACCAACTACGTTAAGGACGATTGTTAGCATGACCATACCGGCCATAGGAATACCCGCTGTGCCGACTGCGGCAAGAATGGAGGTAAAAACAAGTATAATCTGTTGCATCATGGTAAGGTCAATACCATATGCCTGGGCAATAAATATTGCAGTTACACATTCATATAGTGCTGTACCGTTCATGTTTATGGTGCATCCCAGAGGAAGGGTGAATCCTGCTATCTTACTTGATACTCCACATTTTTCTTGAGTGTCTCGAATATTAATTGGGAGTGCGGCTCCTGATGAGCAGGTTGAAAATGCAGTCATAAGTGCTGAAGACATTTTTGACATATGTCTCCATGGATTTACTTTTCCCAAAGTATATACAAGAGTAGGCAGTACTACTCCGCCCTGAATTAAAAGGCCTCCCCAAATTACTAACACAAATATGCCAAGACTGCTTGCTATGTTTAATAAAGATTGAGTGTTACCTGCCTGTTTCCCGACAACATTAGCAACAATTGCAAATACACCATAAGGAGCCAGTTTGATAATGAAGAATGTAATCTTCATTATAACATCATAGATTGACTGAAGTAAATCTTTTAAAGTCTCTTGTTGTTTTATACTGACTTTTGTAATGAAAAAGCCGAAAATAATTGCAAAGAAAATTATTGACAACAAGTTACCTGATGAAAGGGATTCAAATATGTTTGATGGAACGATTCTTACAATTTGGTCAATAATGGAAATGTTACTACCGGCAAGTTTAGTTACATTTTCTGTTAAGTTTAAATCGGCACCCACACCAGGCTTAACGATATTAACAAGAGTTAATCCGATGGATGCTGCAATGGCAGTTGTAACCACATAAAAAATGAATGTTTTAGCCGCAATACGACCCAGCGATTTCGACTCTCCCATACCTGCTACTCCAACAGCAATGGATGTAAAAACCAAAGGAATTACAATCATTCCCAATCCTCTTAGAAAAATTTCTCCTGCCCACTTAATATATGGAGACCAATTTTCATATGGGGTAAACTTACATAATGTAATGCCTACAATAATACCAAGAATAATACCAATCAATATTTGCCAGTGAAGTGCAAGTTTTTTTTTTGCCATATTTTTTTAAATATTTCGTCCGCTGTTTATTACTATTTTAGCAACGTGCTTGTTGAATTTTTGTTTTTTAATTAATTCTTCTAAAGTAATATGCATCCTGAACCTCCAGTAATGTTTTGGATTTGAAGGAACATTTATCCTCTCTTCTGAAGGTTTTCCGGTACGCATTGATTCATCAATTGATAACCAATCTTGTAGCGGTAGTATTGTTAGTAAAGCGGGAGAATTGAGGTGGGTTTCAACAATTTGTTCTGAAATCCATGGTTCGCAATACGGGGGTACTTCTCCTTCTCCTTTAATTATTTCTCTGTAATATTTTTCCGTCATTGAAGGATTTTCTTCCCACCAGCCTCTCAAGGTGCTTGTATCGTGTGTGCCTGTAGTGCAAACACACAAATAAGGATAGCTGGATGGATCTCCAAATGAACAAGAAGGATCTTTGGGCATTCTTTGAATTTCAAGAGTAAGTATTCTAAGTCTGTTCAACACTTCAGGTACACAACTTGGAATCATTCCAAGGTCTTCAGCACATGTAAGCATATTTGTTGCAGAAATCAATTCAGGCAATTTTAGTGTAGCTTGTTCTTTCCAGAAATCATTATGACGATGGTAAAAAAATTCATCATACAATCTGTTGAATGATTCTTTCTGGTCTGAAGAAAGTTCAGAGTACGAATAGGTGAATTGTGCTGAAATTCTTGGATGAAAACGGCCATGAATATTAGGATCTTCAAGAAACAGAACTTCTCCCACAAGAGCCATTAAATCATCTTTTAAAGGTGAATCAGGTTCACCGACCTCTTCAAAATAAAGTTCTATTTTTTTTTGAGTGTCAAATTCATTTTTAAGTGTGAACACGTCAGGCTCATTACTATTTAAAAAAGTATCCTGAATATATTTACACATATCTTTAAACATCTCTTTTATCTGGTAGTAACGGATAAAAGGTTTTGCATGCCTTTCAAAATTAAAATTAAATCCAAACGACAGAAGATCTTCATAGCAATATGGTAGAGCCGGGTTAAAATGCCCCATAAGACCTAAAACCTGATTAGATGGAATTTCCCATATTCTGAAGAAGCCCAGTATATGGTCTATTCTGTAAGCATCAAAATATTCGGACATTTTAGAGAAGCGTTTTTTCCACCATAAATATCCTTCTTTTGACATAATATCCCAGTTATAAGTTGGGAATCCCCAGTTCTGTCCTTTAATGGAAAAGTCATCAGGTGGTGCTCCGGCTTGGGCCTCCATATTGAAATAATAAGGTTCGCTCCATGCTTCAACACTGTTTGGGGTGACTCCTATTGGAATATCTCCCTTTATTGCTATTCCTTTTGAATGGGCGTAGTTGCTGGCCATGGAAAGTTGCAGATGTAAATGGTATTGCAGATAGATGTAGAATTTCATTGTCTTGCTTTCAGTGGCGTTCTTTTCCATTTTTTCAATAATTTTAGGATTATAAACGCTCTGTTTTTCCCATTTTGAAAATTCTGCCGTACCATATTTGTCTCTCAAAGTACAGAAGGCGGCATAAGGTAAAAGCCAATTTTTGTTGTTTTTGTAGAAAGTATAATATGCCGGCTCTGAAAAGGTTTCTTCTGATTTTTCGTTATATAATTTTTTAGAATACCTTAATTTATGGTCAAGTACTTTTTCATAATCTATCTGTGGCAATGCATTCAAGACTTTTCTTTCTTTTTCAAATTCAAGAGTATCTGCTTTGTCTTTAAACTCTCCCATTTGTCTAAGGTTTAGGTATATAGGATGTAAAGCCATTATGGATATTCCTGCATAGGGATATGAATCCGTCCAAGTATTGGATGAGATGGTATCGTTTATCGGAAGAATTTGAATAATACTTTGTTTGGTTGCTTCAGCCCAATCTACAAGTAATCTTATATCGGAGAAATCACCGATTCCATACCCTTTTTCCGAACGGAGGGAAAAAACAGGAATAGCCGTTCCCGCAAAGCGTGGATTTGTCAAGGGAAAAGCAGCAGCTGAGTGCTCAATAGAATAAGTTTCATGTACCATTAATTTTGGTATGTTCAATACTCTGTTGTTACATGATTCCCAAATATATGTGCCGTTCCCATACTGTTTTATAAACTTATATTCAATAGTATTTTCAAGATTATTTGCAGGAAGATTTATTTCCCATTTTGATCCGAAAGCAGGTTCCATATTGATTGCTTTGGCTCTATCCCAATTCCCCAGAGCTTCACAGTTGCCACATATGAGTATGGAAGCGTTCTTTTCAACATTAGGTGCTGTTACCCGTATTATTATTTCTTTAGAGTGACGATGTGTTCTGGTGGGAGTAATATCTCCGTGGGGGTAAAAGACACAGGAAAATGGTGCTGATAGAAAAGGGGCAATAGGGGTGTTTCCCTGCCACTCATCATTAAAGAATATGTTTTTACTATTGTTGTTTGCGGCTATTCTTCTTGGTTCTCCAACCTCATAAATTATGCTTTTGCGCTCGTCTTTTACAAAATATTTGTAAGAAATTACTCTTTCCTGCTTGGATACTGTTTTTAATTGCTTTTCCCATCTTCCGTCATTAGTGTAAGACATAGGTTTAGCTTTTTTTATATCTCCTCCACCAAGTTCTGCTATAGAACCGCATATGTATAATGTCTGACCAACAAATGTGTTATAATTTATTGAAAATGTTATTGTCATTTAATTGGAGTTTCTTTATTAGCATTATACAAAACTATCCATATTTTTTTAACATTAGGAATTTTTTGATTTTTTTTTTAAATTTACAGAACAATACCCGGGCAATCATGAGAAGTTACTTTATAAGGACAAAAAACAAAAAGCATAATTTTTTAAAAGCAACGTTAATTATATTGTTATTTGCTTTTGCCCACGCAGTTGTTTGTTATTTTCTTCATAATGCTGAAGTTGGTGACGGACTTTTTCTGACAGTATTGACAATTACCATGATTTTTTGTCTTATACGTTTTTATGGTAGTCCTTTTGATGTTTTTCTTGGTTTGGCTTTTCTTGGTTGTTTTGCCGGGTTCTATTTTGGAACGACAGTCGGAGATTATCTTACAGTAAATAAACCCGAATTGGGAATATTAAGTAATATGCTGGTAACGTTTATTACTACCTGTATTATAGGCTTGTCAACAATTCTTGTTATTGGGAGAAAATCCAAATAATCATATATGTCAAAAGATAGTAAGGATCATAAATATGGGTATATAATTGAAATAATAGTTTTGGCTATAGTGGTTCTTGTAGTCAGAATGTTATTTGAAAGCGTATTGCCTCTTTTTTATGAGCGACTTGGTCAAAACTTTTATCATGCTCTTCTTTCTTTTTTAAGAAATTACCCTTTGACTTTGCTGATGTTGATATGGGATTTTTTCCTTATCAGGTTATTGACTAAAAAATATCAGTATGGGGAGGCACCTATGATTCGTGCCTTATTTGAGCTTTTAGGGATTGTTTTGATTGGTGTTATTTCTGCGGTACTGATGCAACTTTCTTATTCGGATGTACCGTTCTTTAGCAAAATGCTTCTTATGGAGTTCATTACAAGTACAATTTTTAACATTGTCGTTGTTGCTATTATTGATATTTTCTCTTACAATAGTTGGAAAAGCAATAAGGCACTTGCTTTTGAGGTAAAAATGCGCAGTCAGGCTAATTATCAGTATCAATTGTTGAAAGGTCAGTTAAATCCCCATTTTTTATTTAACAGTTTAAATGTACTTGATTACCTTATACATATTGATAGTGAAAGAGCTTCAGATTATGTAAAAAAGTTGT
>JBAXYG010000042.1:0-8774 GCA_041670905.1 Bacteroidales bacterium | reverse complement strand
GGACAAAATTTTCTTCAGTGATCTTATTTGTAATATTATTTATCCAATTATTCGTTCTATTAACTTCTTGACTTAATTGAATTCCTTTCACGTAAGACTCCCAAATAATATCTACCTCTTCATCATTATTCATTTTTTCAATATCAAGAGATAAAGTATCCCCAAAATACGATGAAAAAAAATCAGGAGGTTCAGCATTAAAAATATCTTCATATATTTTGTTATCCCTGAGCTGCAAATTTTTTATAACATTATCGAGGAGATCCACTCTATTGGTCATCTTATTATATTCTCCAGCAATATATTTATTTTCGGTAGAAAGTTTTTTTTCTTGATCGGTATTAAAAACAAGAGCGAACAAAACATAATAAATAAGTGATAAAAACACACTAAGTAATACATATTTAAAACAAACCCATAATAATCTCCAAAACGAAAACTTGCGCGCATCAAATTTGAGCTCGTTTTTATTATAAACAAATTTGTCCATTATTAAATCTTATCTCTCCCGGAGGAGTGAATCATCGCCTGATATTCTACAGGGTCAAGGTCATTTGTGAAATAATTTACAGGATTAATTGGTTTCCCCTTAAAAATTACCTCGTAATGGAGATGAGGCCCTTTTGAACGTCCGGAATTACCCATTTTCCCAATATTATCCCCACGTTTGACAACTTGGCCTTCTACAACTAAAGGCTCTTTCAAGTGAGCATATCTGGTTTTATATCCAAAGCCATGATCGACAATGACACAATTACCATAACCAAAGAAGTTATAACTCACTTCAGAAACCACACCATCTCCGGTAGAATAAACAGGTTCACCAATTGACCCAGAAATATCTATTCCGTTATGCATACGATGTGTTTTATTGAATGGATCTATCCTATATCCGAATGAACTAGAAAATTTATTACGTGAAGCAGTGGATACAGGATAAATAGTAGGAATACATGATGCCATTTCTCCCGCCCTTTTGGAAAGAAGTGCAACTTCATCAAAGGAACGTGACTGAACATATGCTTTCTTTGTAAGAATATCCATTTTCATGGCAACAGAAGTCAGGATTTCCCCATTTATAAAATTATCAAATTCATAATATCTCTTTACCCCTCCAAACCCAGCATTTCTGACTTCATCAGGAATCTCATCCATACCGAAAATTGGACGATATACCACATTGTCCCTCATTTGAATTTTAGACAATATCTTACTTTCCTCATCCATCTTCTGATTGATAATTTCAAGCTTTGATAACAATTCCTGATTCTTTTTTTCTAATAGTACCGTTTTGGGAGTATCAATATTTAAGACCTTTGTATAGATACAATAATATCCAAAAAAAAGCAGCAAGCTACCTAAGAGTACAATAAAAACTCTTGTCAATTTTGTTTTCAAGGTAGTAATAGCTACCTCATATGACAACGTTTCCTTGTTAAATATGTATTGTTTTTTTTTGGACATAGAACAATAACCCAATTTTATATCTTCGCAAACATACAAATTTTAGATAAAAAAAACTAATTTTGTTCCCTAATTATATAATGAAATATTATGACCTCTACAGAAATTAGACAAACATTCCTAGACTTCTTTAAATCAAAAGGACATACGATTATTCCATCATCATCAATGGTTGTAAAAAATGATCCGACTCTAATGTTTACAAATGCTGGCATGAATCAATTTAAAGATTGGTTTCTCGGCAATACTCCTATAGAACATCCTAGGGTGGCTGACTCTCAAAAATGTTTAAGAGTCAGTGGCAAACACAATGATTTGGAAGAAGTTGGACATGATACATATCACCATACCATGTTTGAAATGCTTGGAAATTGGAGTTTTGGCAATTATTTTAAAAAAGAAGCTATTGAATGGGCTTGGGAACTTTTAACAGAAGTATACAAACTTGATAAGGAAAGATTATATGCCACTGTATTTGAAGGTTATTCTAAAGATGGTCTGGAAATGGATTCAGAAGCAAAACAATTATGGTTAAGATTCCTACCTGAAGATCATATCATACTGGGAAATAAAAAAGATAATTTCTGGGAAATGGGAGATACCGGTCCGTGTGGACCCTGCAGTGAAATACATATAGATATCCGGCCCGATTCCGAAAGGGAAAAAGTATCAGGAGCAAAAATGGTAAATAAAGGTCACCATCTGGTAATTGAAATATGGAATCTGGTTTTTATACAATATGATCGGAAAGCCAACGGGCATCTTGAGCCGTTACCCGCAAAACATATTGATACGGGAATGGGATTTGAGCGTCTTTGTATGGCATTACAAGGAAAAGAAAGCAATTATGATACTGATGTTTTTACAGGTATGATTCATGCTATTTCTTTATTAAGCAATATTCCATATAAAGCTGATAGTGATATAGGCATTGCAATGAGGGTAATAGCCGACCATATCCGTGCCATAAGTTTCTCGATTGCAGACGGACAATTACCTTCAAATGTTAAGGCAGGTTATGTAATACGCCGCATTTTACGCCGCGCAGTTCGTTATGGATATACATTTCTAAATATGAGGGAGCCGTTTATATATAAACTAGTACCTCAAATTGTCAACGATATGGGAGATGCTTTCCCTGAACTTAAATCTCAGCAAACACTTATTGAACGAGTTATAAAAGAAGAAGAAGAAGCATTTCTTCGTACACTTGATAAAGGTATACGTCTTATGGATACCATTATGGAAAAGTCAAGATCAACAAAAATGATTAAAGGAGAAGACGCATTCGTTCTATACGACACTTTTGGTTTTCCAATAGATTTAAGTGAATTGATTGCAAAAGAAAATGGTTATACTATTGATCTCAAAGGATTTGAAATTGAACTAGGAAAACAAAAAGAGCGTGCACGAAATGCCACATCAATGGAAGAGGGAGACTGGATTGAAATTAAGCCTTTCAAATCTTCAATATTTGTAGGTTATGACACTACTGAAGATGACATTAATATAATAAAATATCGTACTGTAAAAACTAAGAACAAAGAGTTTTTTCAACTCGTTTTTGACAGAACTCCTTTTTATGCAGAGAGTGGAGGACAAGTAGGAGACAGTGGATATATAATTGAAACAACCGGGGAAAAAATCACAATAATCAACACAATAAAAGAAAACAATCTTATCATTCATATTGCTGATAAAATTCCTTTAATTATCAAAGAAAAATTTCATGCAGTTGTTGATTTTCAAAGACGTACTGAAATCACAAATAATCACTCTGCAACGCACTTGCTGCACTATGCTTTAAGACAAATATTAGGAACACATGTAGAACAAAAAGGTTCTTATGTAAATTCATCGTCTTTCAGATTTGATTTTTCCCATTATGAAAAGATCGGGCATGAAGATATAGTTAAGGTTGAAAAACTTGTAAATAAGATGATTCGCCAGAATACAATAAAGCAAGAATTTAGAGATGTTCCCATTGAGCAGGCAAAAAAAATGGGAGCTATGGCCTTATTTGGAGAAAAATACGGAACCAGTGTCAGAGTAATAAAATTTGGAGATTCAACTGAACTTTGTGGGGGAACACACGTATCTTCTACAGGTAATATAGGATATTTTAGAATTATTTCAGAATCAGCAATTGCTGCAGGTGTACGAAGAATAGAGGCGACTACAGGAGTTAACGCTGAAGCAATGGTATATTGTACAGAAGACTTATTGTCATCTATAAAAGAAAAGTTAAACAATGCTCCTAATCTGTTGAACAGTATTAAAAATCTTATAGAAGAAAATGAATCTTTCAAAAAAACAATTGAAGATGTAAACAAAGAGAAGAGTATTATTCTTAAAAACAAAATCATTGAAGAGAGTATACTACTTAATGGCATCAGGATTTTATCAATCAAGAAAGGAATTTTTAATCCTGATATGATAAAAAATATAGCATTCATGCTACATAAAGAACTTCAGAACTCAGCATTTATAGCTGCTTTTGAATCTCCGGACAGTAAGGCCTCTCTTGTATTAATGTATACTGACGATTTAGTATCAAAAGGTGCAAATGCTTCAAAAGATATTCGTGAGGCAACCAAATTAATTCAAGGTGGTGGCGGTGGCCAAAATTTCCTTGCAACTGCCGGTGGCAAGAATATTGAAGGACTATCTGAAGCTGTAAGTAAATTAATTAAACTTGCAACCAAATTATAGATGAAAAAGCTTGATCGTTATTTGATCTTTTCTTTCTTCGGGCCATTTATTTTGACCTTCATCATCGTAATTTTTATCTTGGTGATGCAATTTCTTTGGCTTTATATTGATGAACTAGTAGGAAAAGGATTGGGTATCTTTGTAATACTTGAATTTATGGGATGGGCTTCTATTACTCTGATTCCTATGGCTCTTCCATTAGCCACGTTGCTCGCATCAATAATGACACTGGGAGGACTTGGAGAAAACAACGAATTACTTGCCATGAAATCGGCCGGAATATCTCTTCAACGTATTCTTGTGCCATTAATTGGTATCTCAGCCGTTATTTGTGTAGGAGCATTTTATATATCCAATGACCTTATCCCTATTGCATACAATAAAATTTATACTCTAAAAGACGACATAGGAAAAACAAAAGAGGAAATAAAAATACCTGAAGGCATATTTTACGATGGAATCGATGGCTATATTCTAAGAGTGGGGAAAAATAACGAGAATACTGGAATGATGTATGACATGATGGTATATGACCACACTTCAAATATGGGAAATACAAATATAACATTAGCGGATTCAGGTTATATTCAACATACTCCCGATAAAAACCATCTGATATTTAAATTATATAACGGTTGTTCATATAATGAGACAAATAAAATTTCATATAGGGATACAACCCTTAAAATGCAAAAAATAAAATTCAACGAACAAGAATTAATATTATCACTAAAAAATTATGCCTTTTCAAGATCTGATGACGGAAGGTTCGAAGATGAAGTTATGTCTAAAAACCTTAAATCACTCCGAAAAGACAAGGATTCCTTATTTATTCTATATAAATCTCAATATGAGATACAATGCAACAGAATGGCGTATGGAATCGGACTCGACTACCTATACCAACTCGATACAGTAAAAAATAAAAAAGTAAAGAGACCTTTTAATCTTGATTCATTGTATGCAAACAAAAGCAAAGGAAATGAATTAGAAAATGCAAGAGAAGCATTAAACAAGATACAGGTCCCAATAACAATGCTGGAAAGTTTTGAGAGAGAGAGCTTTAAATATGTGGATCTCCTACGTAAAATAGATATTGAAAGCAACAGAAAATTCACTTTGTCCCTTGCCTGCCTGATTTTTTTCTTTATTGGTGCACCACTTGGAGCCATAATAAGAAAAGGAGGTCTAGGTACCCCTGTTATAATATCAATATTTTTCTTTGTCATATATTGGGTAGTGGACATTAGCGGGAAAAAACTTGCACGAGACGGCTCTTTGTCTCCTTTTATCGGAACATTTATTTCTACTGCGGTTTTAATTCCGATAGGAGCATTTTTAACATGGAAATCTACAAAGGACTCATCATTATTCAGTATTGAATCTTATACTCTTTTCTTTAAAGGTCAATGGAAAAAAGTAAAAAAGTTAATTAGAAATTTTAGAAAAATTTTTAGAAAGGAAAAAGGAAATATTAGCATAGTATATATGGGAACCCCTGAATTTGCAGTAGCACCTCTTGACCTTCTTATTAAAAACAAATATGAAATAGCTGCCATTGTTACAATACCAGACAAGCAAAGTGGAAGGGGGCTTAATATGAAGGAAAGTTCTGTAAAAAAATATGCAATTGAGAACAAAATCCCAATACTTCAGCCCGAACATCTGAAAGATCCTGATTTTATTAAAGATTTAAATTCATTAAATGCCGACCTGTTTATTGTTGTAGCATTTAGAATGCTTCCTAAAGAAGTCTGGTCTATACCGCGCTTAGGAACTTTCAATCTTCATGCTTCTCTGCTTCCTCAATACAGAGGTGCTGCACCTATAAATTGGGCTATAATTAACGGAGAAAAAAAGACTGGTGTCACTACTTTCATGATTGACGAACAGATTGACACCGGAAGAATATTATTCCAGCAAGAATGCTTAATCGAACAATTCGACGATGCAGGCACATTACATGATAAACTACAGGAAATAGGGTCAGAACTTGTCATAAAGACAGTGGAAACAATTTCCATGAGAAAAATAAAATCATTTCCACAACAAACATATTACACTCTCAAATCGGCACCAAAAATAACAAAAGAGATATGCAAAATTAATTGGGGAAAAAGTGCAACAGAGATTAATCTTCTTATTCGTGGGTTAAGTCCATATCCAACAGCTTCTTCTACTATGATATCGTATAAAGGTGAAATTAACGTAAAGATTTTTGAAGCATACGTTAACGATGATATAACTGATGATCTTCCTATAGGAACAATTATATCCGACGGCAAAACATTCATGTCAGTAGTATGTGGAAAACAGTCACTCCGGATCACAAATATACAAGCTGCAGGGAAAAAACGTCTCAATATAAAAGATTTTCTTGCCGGCTTCAGGAATATTGAAAGCTATAATTTTATCTATAAATGAAAAAAATTGTAATACTTGCAAACGGTAATTTTCCAACCTCAAAAACAGCATTAACTGTACTGAAAGAGAGTGATATTATAATATGTTGTGACGGATCAGCAGATAAACTTTTAAAATTTGGAATGAACCCTGACTTTATCGCTGGAGATATGGATTCAATCTCTTCAAGTACAAAAAATCGTTTTGAAAGCGTCACATATCATTCAGACTGCCAGGAGACAAATGACCTCACAAAAGCATTCAGATTGGCAAAAACCCTTTGTCCATCAGAAATTCATATTTTGGGTGCAACAGGAGCCAGAGAAGACCATACTCTTGGAAATATATCCCTATTACTCACCTATGCAAAAGAATCAGTAGTTCCTATTGATATGATTACCGACCATGGTAAATTCATTGCAATTTATGATTCGGCAACTATCTTGTGTAAAAAAGGGATGATTGTTTCTATTTTTTCATTCGATAATACACTAAAAATAAAATCGGCAGGGCTGCTCTACCCTACCGACAATGTAATATTTGATACTTTATGGAAAGCCACTTTAAATAAATCTTCTACCGCAACATTCTCACTGGAATTATCTCACCCCAGCGGTGTTTTGCTGTTTCTTTCTAATAGCAGATAACATATCATCTATCATTTCACTCATTCCCCATTTAGGGTTCCAGCCCCACTCGGAACGAGCACAGGAATCATCCATTATATTAGGCCATGAAGCAGAAATTGCTGCTTTCACAGGATCTATATTATAATCAAATGTAGCTTGTGGAACCTTCTTTTTAATTTCTGAGAACAATTCACGCGGATTGAAACTCATTGAAGTAATATTGAAACTGTTCCTGTGAATAAGTTTTGAAGGATCAGCTTCCATAAGTTGAGTAACAGCATTCAATGCATCTGGCATATAAAGCATATCCATATAGGTTTCTTGAGGAACTTCACAAGTATAATGTCCTTTTCTTAATATCTCATAGAAAACCTCAACTGCATAATCTGTTGTGCCACCACCAGGCATTGCTCCATTTGAAATAATCCCGGGGAAACGAACACTGCGGGTATCTACACCAAATCTTGAAAAATAATAATCACTTAACAATTCTCCGGCTACTTTACAAACACCGTATATAGTATTTGGCCTCATAATCGTATCTTGAGGAGTCTTATCATGAGGTGTGTTATCTCCGAATGCCCCTATAGAACTTGGCGTAAAAAGAGCGCATTTATATTCTTTAGCGATATTTAAAGAATTAAGAAGTGCTCCCATATTTATATTCCAGGCCACTTGAGGATTCTTTTCTCCTGTTGCACTAAGCAAAGCTACCAGATTGAATATGGCATCCACTTTATATTTTTTGACCAAGTTGGAAAAAGAATTAATATCCAGGGCATCCAATTTTTCAGCCATAGCATTAACACTCAACTTCTTAACCATATCTTCTTTCAAATCAGCAGCTATAACGTTCTCTGAACCATAGTTCTTTTGTAAATAAGGAATAAGTTCTGTTCCTATCTGTCCACAAGCTCCTACAACCAATATTCTTTTCATATAAACAATTTGTAATAAATTTTGCTGCAAAAGTAATAATTTAATAGAGAAAGTATCATTTCAATTACTATTTTTGTGAACTATGTCAAATTATATCAAAATATTATCCGATCTCAGTAATCATCTAGGATTTATTGATTTCGGGATTGCCAAGATTGAAAAAATAGACTGTGAATACAGTCATTTTGAAGAGTATTTGCAAAAAGGATACCATGCAGGGATGAAATATATGGAAAAAAATCTTGAAAAAAGATATAATCCCGCCCTTCTAGTTGATGGGGCAAAATCCGTTATATGTTTTTTGGCCCCTTATGGAACAAAAGGTAATAAAATAGCATCATTTGCCCTTGGAATGGATTATCATATTGTAATTAAAAAAAAATTAAATGTTATTCTTGATAAACTGAATGAAATATCAAATGATTCGGAAATAAAAAATTTTAATGGAAGAGTGTTTGTTGACAGTGCTCCGATTATGGAACGAACTTGGGCCGTACGTGCAGAATTAGGATTTATCGGAAAAAATAATTTTCTTATAAGTCCACAATATGGGCTACGTACATTTATTGGAGAGATTATTTGCAATATTCCTTACGATCTTTTTGAAAGTAAAAGAGCCCCTATTAT
>JBAXYG010000041.1:0-8930 GCA_041670905.1 Bacteroidales bacterium | reverse complement strand
ACATTAAAAGTGTTGTGCTCTACCAACTGAGCTAGCGAATCAATACCCCCTCTTAAAGGGAGTGCAAAAGTATGTATTTTAGTATAAATATGCAACTATTTTTTTGAAAAAAAATGCTGTATCCTCTCGGAATACCCTTTTGAAACAGGAATAGAATCAATTCCATCACAATCAAGATCGATAAATGTCCCTTCTTTCTCCTTGCGAAGAACCTTTATTTTTGATGAATTAACAATATAAGAACGGTGACAACGTATTAAAGTACTCTCCGCAAAGCTGTCTTCAATTGTCTTGAGTTTGCATCTAAGCATATAATTGCAAATGGCTCCCTTATTCTGATAATAGACCTTAATATAGTTATCCTGCGACTCAATATAGTACAAATTCTCAAGTTTTACCGAGAGTCTCAGATTTCCATTATTATCAGTTAGGTGGATTAACTTGGCATTCTGAGACATTTCCTCTCCATCAGAAACAACATTACTATAGCTCAAAAGCCTCAATGTTTTATTCTTATCGTTTATCGAGCAATAAAGAATATATATTATATAAGGAACAATCAATATTACTGATGTGTATAATAATGCTTTCGGGAAAATGTCAATTAATTCCCCTTTGGACCCATATATATATTCCCAAGTTACATAGGTATAGAAAATAGCAATAAGAATTATTTCAACAACTATCCACAATATATACTGAAGATAACTCAATTTAATAATATCTTTAGTTTTATACATTATTACCCTGCTTAAAACAAGAATCATGGTTGCAAGGGATATAAATCCAACAGTAAAAAAGAAATAAATGGATTTTCCAAGACCAAACCAGGCTGTCGTTGAAAGAGGTGAATAAATATTTAAGAAAACTATTGCAAACAACACAGTAAAAACCACTGAACCAATTAGTTGATTTTTTTCAACAAGGTATGAAGGTATCTTTTTACTCATTATTTTTAATTATTTTAGTTTCAAATTTAATAAGAACTGACCACAAATAACATTTTTTTACCACATAAAATAGAAATTCCACCACATTTTATACTATTTTCGCCACTAATATTTGTAGGGAAAAATATGTGGGACGATATTTGCTCCATCAAATAAAACTGAATATTTATGAGAATTATTGGAACAGGAAGTGCGCTTCCGTCCTTCACACTTACAAACGATATGCTTACCGGCTTTTTAGAAACAAGCGATGAGTGGATAGTAAGCAGAACAGGAATAAAACAAAGACAAATCATTACTTCTGAAAAATTGGAAGACCTTGCAGCAGAAGCTGCAATAAAAGCTTTAGAAAATGCAAATATCAAAGCATCTGATCTTGACTTTATTATATGTTCAAATGTAATAAACGAGTATATCACCCCTTCAATAAGCTGCATTGTACAAGGTAAAATAGGTGCAAAATGCCCATGCATCGATATTAATGGAGCATGTGCCGGATTTATTTATGCACTAGACATTGCTCAAGCGTATTTTCAAAGCGGAAGAGTAAAGAACGTGCTTGTTGTGTGTGCTGAAGAGCCTACGCGTATGGTAGATTGGAAAGAGCGCGATCTTTGCGTACTATTTGGAGATGGTGCAGGAGCTCTAATCTTAACAGGAGGAGACAACTGCAAAGCAATAAAACTCTCCACCCTTTCTAAAACAGAATCTTTATATCAAATAAGAACGCTACAACCTACCCCGTTCATCAATAAAGAAGAAATTGACGGGCCATTGGTAATGAAAGGAAAGGATGTTTTCAAACTTGCGGTAGTTTTTTCTCTTAAAGATATAAGAAGTGTATTAAAAATAGGTAATATTGCACCCGAAGATGTAGATTACTATTTATTGCATCAAGCAAATATCAGAATCGTAGATACAATTCGAAATAATTTAGGCCTGGATGAAAGTAAATTTCTTCATAACATTGAAAATCACGGAAATACATCTTCGGCCAGTATTCCTATACTCATTGACCAAATGAATAAGGAAAACAAATTTAAAAAAGGAGATAAATTAGTATTTAGTGCCTTTGGAGCAGGTTTTACAACTGGAGCTTGCCTGATTTATTGGTAATGAAAAAATAAAAATATGATAATAAAAAGTAAAATTTGTGACCTTCTTGATATTAAATATCCAATTTTTCAAGGAGGTATGGCTTGGATATCGGAATCAAGTCTTGCAAGTGCCGTATCAAATGCCGGCGGATTAGGAATTATATCTTCAATAAATGCAAGCACTGACGTTATCAGAGAAGAAATTAGAAAATGTAAAAAATTGACTTCAAATAAATATGGTGTTAACATCATGTTAATGAATCCAGCCGCTGACGATATAGCTCAAATGGTTATTGAGGAAAATGTTCCGGTTGTAACAACAGGAGCAGGTATGCCTACAAAGTATATAAAAGAGTGGCTCGCAGCCGGCATAATGGTTATTCCAGTTGTACCATCATCAGCAATCGCACAAAGAGTAGAAAGAATGGGCGCCTGCGCAGTTATAGCAGAAGGAGGAGAATCAGGAGGACATATCGGAGAGATGAATACAATGGCTCTGATACCACAAGTATGTGACACCGTCTCAATTCCGGTAATAGCAGCCGGTGGTATTGGAGATGGCCGTGGATTCGCTGCTGCATTAATGTTAGGAGCGGCCGGAATTCAATGTGGTACGCGTTTTTTATCAGCATCAGAATGTATGATTCATGAAAATTATAAAAATAAAATTATAGCGGCACATGACACAGACACAATTGTCACCGGTAAAACATTAGGGCACCCTGTAAGAGCACTTAAAACACCTTTTTCAAGAAAATTTGCCGAAATGGAGAAAGATCCAACTGTAACAAGCGAAATGATTATGGAATATGGAACCGGTTCTCTGCGCAAGGCTGTAAAAGAAGGGGATGATAAAATGGGAAGTTACATGGCAGGCCAGATTGTAGGCATCGTAAATAAGATTCAACCAGCAAAAGAAATTATTGAAGAGATGGTAAGTGAAGCATATAATCTCATCTCAAATACAAAAAAATATATATAATTATGAGAAGAGTAGTTATCACGGGAATGGGAGTGATTTCCCCTATCGGAAATGATGTAACTTCATTTTGGAAAAACCTTAAAAAAGGCGTCTGCGGAATTGACATCATCACAAGTTTTCCAACTGATAATTTGCCAGTAAAGATTGCCGGAGAAGTTAAAAATTTTATCCCGGCAGAACATGGTATCGAACCCTCAAATGCAAGAAAGAATGACAGATTTGCTCTTTTTGCCTTAGCAGCTGCAAATCAAGCAATGAAAGATAGCAACCTTGTCATAGAACCGGAAAATCTTGGTGTCTATATAGGATCTGGAATAGGTGGAATGCATACGTTTTTCAATGAAACAGAAAAACTGATAAAAGAAGGGCCTCAATGGATATCTCCCCTATTTATCCCAACAATGATTTCCAATATTGCTTCAGGTAATGTAGCTATTGCACACAACGCACAGGGAGTATGCCTTCCTGTAGTTACAGCTTGCGCAACTGGAACACACTCCATTGGAGAAGCTTACAGGGCAATAAAACATGGGTATGCAGATGCCATAATAACTGGAGGAACAGAAGCTGCTATAACCCCTCTTGCAATAGGTGGATTTGCAAATAGTAAAGCACTTTCACGTTCAGAAGATCCTAAGCAAGCATCTCTACCTTTTGATAAAAGGAGACAAGGTTTTGTAATGTCTGAAGGAGCCGGAATAGTAATATTAGAAGAATATGAACACGCAAAAAAGCGTGGAGCAAAAATATATGCGGAAGTATGCGGATATGGCAACACCTGTGATGCATATCATTACACTGCACCAAGACCAGATGGATCAAGTGCGGCAAGAGCAATCAAAAAAGCTCTTGATGAAGCAGGATATAATGAAAAGGATACTCTTCATATTAATGCACATGGAACAGGAACGCCATTGAATGACAAATCTGAAACCGAAGCGATAAAACTGGCCATAGGAGAAAAAGAAGCACATAAAGCTTTTATTTGTTCCACAAAGTCCATGACAGGGCATATGCTTGGAGCTGCAGGAGGGGTAGAATTTATTGCCGCAACTCTAGCACTAATAGAAGGTGTTGTTCCTCCGACTATTTCTCTCAAAGAACCGGACCCGGAATGTGATTTGAATTATACTCCAAACAAAGCAAGAGAAGTTGAACTTACTATAGCAATCTCAAGTTCCTTGGGGTTCGGAGGACATAATGGTTGCATAGCAATAAGAAAATTAAATTAAACAAGATATGACACGCGAAGAAATTAAAGAGTACATACCTCATCGCGAACCAATGTTGTTGGTTGATGAGATAATTATTGATGAAAATAATGTTGCACACGCAAAATATCATATTAAAGGCAATGAATTTTTTCTACAAGGACATTTTCCTGGATTCCCAGTGGTTCCCGGAGTAATTCTATGTGAAATAATGGCACAGTCATGTTCTCTCCTTGTTGGAGATTTGCTAAAAGGAAGGACTCCTTTCTATACAGGCATAGACAAGACAAGATTTAAAGCATCTGTTTATCCTGGTGATACGGTAGAAGTAACTGCTCAAATTACGAATAAAAAAGCAATGATGTTCTTCATAAAAGCCGAAGCCTGTGTTAATGGTAAAGTGTGTGTACAAAGCACACTCTCTTTTGCTTTAATTGATAACAATAAATTAGACGAGAAAAAATAATGGGATTACTGGATGGAAAAGTAGCACTAATTACAGGTGCAGCGCGTGGTATAGGAAAAGCTATCGCACTTAAATTTGCCTCCCAGGGAGCAAATATTGCATTTACAGATTTGAATGCGGATGAAAATTTCAATAATACTATAAAAGAACTAGAAAAGTATGGAGTCATAGCAAATGGATACGTATCAAACGCGGCAGACTTTACTCAGACACATCAAACTATTGAACAAATCGTAAATAATTTCGGGCATATTGATATATTAGTTAATAATGCCGGTATAACACGGGATGGACTACTGATGAGAATGACAGAACAGCAATGGGATACTGTACTGACTGTAAATCTTAAATCAGCATTTAATTTTTCACATGCCGTAGTTCCTGTAATGTCACGTCAAAAAGGAGGAAGCATAATAAATATCTCTTCCATTGTAGGTGTAAATGGAAACGCTGGACAATGCAATTATTCAGCCTCAAAAGCAGGAATGATAGGTTTGGCAAAGTCAATTGCAAAAGAGATGGGATCAAGGGGAATAAGAGCCAATGCTATTGCACCTGGCTTTATTATTACAGATATGACCGGCACTTTATCTGATGAAGTTAAATCCGATTGGATTAAACAAATATCTTTAAGAAGAGGTGGTACTCCTGAAGATATTGCAAATGTTGCGACATTCCTCGCATCTGACTTATCCGGTTATGTTACCGGACAAGTCATAATATGTGATGGTGGAATGTAATAGACATTCATGACTTTTTTATATAACAAAAGTTGTTGTTTTCCATATGTTAGAAAATCTATCTTGCAAAAACAACAACTTTTATAATTATAACAATTTGATTAGTCTGCACAAATCTATTTAATTTTATATTCGGAGACATTTTTCATTCCTACAAGACCAAAATAAGAGCCATTTATGACGCCGTACAATAACACTTTCTTACCAATCAATGTAACATTATCAACAAGGTTGAGAGCTGCTTTTATCTCCGTCTTAGAAAGTTCTACTGAAAAACAATTTTCTCTATTTTTTTGAGAAGCACTTTCTGCAATGGCAATATGTGAAGTTTTTTTAAACGGTGGAGTAAAAGAAATTGAAGAAGAAGTCATATCACCTCCTACAACATAGCCCCAGACCCAAAGAACTTCCCCTATTTTATCTTTTGCGGAAGAAATAGAAAGAGCTTTTTCCGAAATACTTCCATCATTTCCATTGAACTTCTCCCCCACTACAATATTTTCATATATCCGCACAACGGATGTATCAACAGTCATTATAAACTCTGAAGAGGACTTACTACTGGATGCATCAAGATTAATAGTCAAAAGTTCTCCGGCTCCTAATACTTTATTGAACAGAGATATCTTATTTGAATCCTGCTCGCACATAAATTCGACATTACCTGTACTCATGTAAGCAACTCTATCTTCAGTATATGAGTAGTATATATCTCCATCTTTCTGCCGTAAGAGAATCATTCCATTCAAATACTTCTGTCTGAATCTCTCAGAAATATTCATCTTTACACCAGAATTCAATAACTTACAAAGGAAAGAAACAGACACCTTTTCTCCATTTGAAGCAATAACAATCTTCTTGTCACCGTATTGTGGAAAATCAAAAGCCGGCCCTTTAAACTTCACTGACTCTACCCTAAGCTCATAAGTTCCTGATGGAACAGAAATTATATCCGGCCTTTCTCCATATTTTCCATAGTAAAGAGTGTCTCCGGCAATACTCGTTATCAAGAGTATAAATGCGTTAGTATCAGGAGTCTCTGCCACTTTTGTCTGAATACTTTTTAAAGGCTCGGCAAAATTTAAAGAAATCAATGATTCCTTTTCTGTAATTTCGGGCAGCTCCTGACAGGCTGCCATGAGAATGGAGGAGATTACCCCCATCAGCACAAATCTTTTCATATAACCTCCTATTTTATATTATTAAACTCGGAACAATATAATAAAAAACATATTTATAACATATTATAATAAATCCATATTAAAAAAATATCTTTTTCTTAAAATTATTTATATTTTTGTTACAGACTTAAACAAATAATATATATGTATAAAATCGTATCGCACCCTATTCTTGACATTCCGCAAGATGACCTTGTGGAATTTTCTTTTGAAGGGCATTTAGTAAAAGGGCAAAAAGGCAATACAATTGCAGCAGCTTTGCACCAGACAGGATATTTAGTACACAAGCACAGTCTAGATGAAAGAAACCGGACATTAGAATGTGGCATCGGGAAATGTGGTGCCTGCGAAATGTTAGTAGACGGGCAGGTACGCAGAATTTGTATTACAAAAGTAGATAATGTTAAACACGTTGAAAGGATTGGCAGTGCAAACGAAAATCAGCCAAACAGAGATATATTAAACTTAATCGAAATTGAAAAAATAAAAAGAGATAACCAAAAAAAAATATTTAAAACATCAGTAGCAATCATCGGAGCCGGACCTGCCGGCTTGGCCGTAAGGGAAGAACTTAATAAAAACGGTGTGGACAATCTCGTTATTGACAATAACAGCAAAATTGGTGGACAGTTTCTAATGCAAACCCACCAGTTTTTCTTTTTTGAAAAAGAAAAAAGATTCGGAGGAATGAGAGGATTTGATATAGCAAAAACACTTGCCGGAGATTCTCTTGACGGGATAATGCTTGATAGCGTAGTATGGGATATTCTTCAGGAAAAACGTCTTGCAATAAAAAATATTGAAACACAGGAAATATTCTATGTTGATGCAGACCATCTTGTTATTGCAACAGGAGCTGTTCCTTTTATGCCTGCATTCAAAAATGATGATGTCCCGGGAGTATATACTGCAGCTGTTGTACAGAGAATGATGAACAATGAATATACATTACTTGGTAAAAACATTCTTACCGTTGGCGCAGGAAATATAGGATATCTCACCTCTTATCAAGCTATGCAAGCCGGAGCAAATGTCAAGGCAATAATCGAAGCTATGCCATATGAAGGAGGATTTCCTGTTCAGGCAAATAGAGTACGCCGTTTGGGTATTCCGATTATGACTTCCCATTTATTATTGGAAGCCATACCAAATAAAGATAAGACAGGGGTTGTAGGTGCAATAATAGCTAAATGCGAAAATTTTAAGCCTGTACCCGGAACTGAGCAAAGAATTGATGGTATAGATTGTATTAATATTTGTACAGGGCTTCTTCCTGATAATCAACTATTCCGCAAAGGAAATGAAATATTTGGACGTACCTGCCATGGGGTAGGAGACTCTGTAAGAATCGGAGAAGGAACATCAGCAGTACTCAGAGGAAAACAATGTGCATATGAAATCATGCAGAATCTCGGATTGAAAATAAACTACGAAACTTATCTTACCATTACTAAAGAATACATTGATTCCCAGCAACATCCTAAACGCATTCTTGAAAAGGCAGAAAAACCTTCCCATGAAAGAATGGCTGGAAAAGGATTTGTAATAATGGACTGTCTTTACGGATTTGCTTGCAATCCTTGTTCTTTCGCATGTAAACAAGGAGCTATAACAAAGAGTTCAACATCAGTAGTCCCAACTATTGATTATGATAAATGCATTGGGTGTATGGATTGTATTAATCAATGTCCCGGATTAGCTATTTTCGGCTATCGCACATCAAAAAAACAGCTTTTTCTTCCTATTGAATATGCAGTGAACGAAGGAAGTGAAGTATTCCTTGTCGATAACAACGGAATTAAAGTGGGTGAAGGTATTATTGATAAGGTAATGAAGAAACCTAATAAGACAAATGTTGCTGTAGTTACAGCAACTCAAATTTACGATTCGAAATCAGACGAAGATATATTGAAGGCACGCGGATTCATCGTTAAAGATAAATATCCTGAGCCTTTAAACATATCTCCGGCTAATGCTGAAGATGTGGATACCTACATTTGCCACTGCGAAGATGTAAAGTTAAAAGATTTGCTTTTAATGATTGGAGAACGCAAAAGCATAACTTCAAATGAACTCAAACATATTTCACGTATAGGAATGGGTGTTTGCCGTGGAAGTAGATGTCTACCTCGTGCAAAGCAAGCACTGAAAAGCTATGGAATTGATGTGACAGGAGAATTTACTCCACGTGGGCCGATGGCAAACCTTGTTGAAATTGGAAATGTTTCAAACAGGAATAAACAAGATATCATTATTACCTCTAACAAATTTACTGACAGCCGGGTAATAAAGGTTGGAGCATT
>JBAXYG010000040.1:0-9185 GCA_041670905.1 Bacteroidales bacterium | reverse complement strand
ATGGTTCCCAAACAATTCGAGTTTTCGCAGAGTCCTTTTCATTGAGCAAAATCACAAAATCATATTGATTATTGGGGCTAATATCAAAAGAAATAGAGTCAATATCAGTATAAAAGGTTACTTTCTTTGATGAAGTCTTATAAACATCCGGATTTGCTTCCGGCACTATTCTCCATGCATTTTTTCTTAGGTTGTTGTCATCTTTAATGTCAACATGAGATGAGTTAGCTTTAATGATTGGTAGTTCATTTTGTGCGAAGATGGTCTGTGTCAATAATACTGCTGTAAGTAGTACAAAAAAATTTGGTTTCATTTTTTATTTTTTATTTTAAATTTTCAATGTATGTAATAAAATCATTACTAAAAATATACCCATTTTCTTCTTGTGCAGCTTTGTTATAAATCTTTATAAAGTCAACCGGTGAATACATTTTAGTCAACATTTCATCTTTAAGCCCTGCTTTTTCAATTAATCGGGCCATATAATACCCATTAGGATGTCCGCCTGATAAAAAGAAATTGCTTACTTTAGATTCTAACTGCTCCTTATTTATTTGTTTTTTTAGGTATGAATTAACAATGCTATCAAATTCGTTTAATATTTGCGGCGTATTTTTATATGCTTCTAAATATTTTTTTACAAAAGATTCAGGAATTCCCTTATTTCCAATTGACTCTATCAGATTTTCTTTTTTATCGATTAAATCGGCAATCCCTTCGTCTTGTATTTTATCTATTTGTTGAAGTACCACATTAGAGTTAATGAATTTTATATCAATAAAATTTCTTCTGTATTTATGGAATGTTTCGTGAGCTATAAAATTTATTCGTTCTTCTTGCGATTCTTTAAAGAACAGGTTAAAATCGCAAACAATCCCTTTTGACTTGCTTTGAGCATCAGGTTCATAACAAAGAAAGTTGATTGCCGGAACTATAATAAGCGAATCAATTGGATTAATTAAAAACGACTTCAATCGTTTGTACGATAATTCCGAAATAGACGAAAAATCATATTTATTTCTAAACTGTCTAAGCTTTTTTTCGTTTTTTGAATAGTCAATATAATTAGAAAGCGTCATTTGAGATAATAACAAATAAGTGTTTTTTAAGTTTTCTTCAACCGATATATTTAAAATACTATCCCTCTTCATTTTTAGATTTTTATCATACGCAGTCACCATCATTTCTTTTACAATATTTTTTCGCATTGATGATGTTGCTGATATTTTATATCCTTGTGTATTAAATAATAAATCCCAATCATTTTGATTTATCTTCTCACCAGAAGTGATTTTATCTTTTATTAAGAAAAAATAATCGACAGAAGATAAATTTATACTTTGATTGCTTAAATTCTGAGCATAATTGTTTATAGATAAAATCAAGCTCAAAATAATTAGTAAAAATTTTCTTTTCATTACTGTCTATTTTTTAAAAGCCACTAATGGAGTTTTATTATCCGCCATTAATGAAGTTTAAAGATAGTGAATCCCGCTCAATGAGGTAATACTTTATAGAAAAATACTCCACATAAGCCTGTTTTTTTGTTACCTATAATTCATGGCTCTGCCATCTGTTCCTTTTAAGATACGTTAAAGATAACACAAGCAGTACTATAACATATAGCTGTTCAGCAGTCCAGTATACCGCAAGTGGAATACCCGGAGAACGGAACAGTATAAACAGGTAGATCAAATAGACGGTTATATTTATCATCTGGAATATAAATGCTATTTTCGTGTTTCCACATATATAATATCATAAATAGTAATCCGATCAATCCGGCAAGGAACGAGCCGATAGCAGCGCCGCTTATCCCCAATTTAGGAAATCCCCATTTCCCAAAGATTAGCAAATAGTTGAATCCAATGTTGCATACGACAATAACGAGGGAGTTGGCAGTAAGGATTTTAGTATTGGTAGTCCCGATGAAAAAGGCACGGATCGCCAACAACGGAAAAGCAAACAGGTAGCTATAATCCCGCCATTCGATATACCGCATAGTTGCCTGATAGAATACTTTGCCTACATCCTGATACCGGACTTCTCCGTTTCGTCTTGCAATAAAAACCTGTACGCCAAGGCTAAATCCGAAACCGAGCATATAAATGGCAGTGTAATACATAGTAGGCCAATGCCGATGCTCCTAAATCTATCTGGCTGACATTCCCTAAAAAAATGGAATCAGTTAAATTAATCAACTGTTCCATGAGTAGGCTCACCATAATGGGCAGATTGATGAGCCAAATCTTTTTATATGTATAGTTCATTTATTTTTATGAAATAGCACGTTTGTACAGCACTTTCGGAAAAGTGCTACAAACAAATCGTTAATATATGGATTGATTAAACTCTGCGAATGATACGGGCAAACAACTTAATGCCGGAGAGATATTCCCCGACAAACCCGAAGCAGGATAGCTATATACAGAGTTGCCATTTCATAAATTGAACAATAGATTGAATTACAAATGCAAAGATATTTAATTTATACGAAAAATAATTTATTTAACAATTTGTATAAATCCAACTTAACTTTGTATTACATCACATTTTGCCTATTTCATTTCATGTATAAATAGTATCTTTTTTGTCTCTTTAAATTAATATCTATATCATACAATCTCCACTTTCAGCCCCAATTTCAACGCTTCGGAAATCCGTTCTATCAGTTGGCGTTTCTGTACCGTTGAGCTGTGTGTAATCAGATACAGCCCTTTGCCTATTTCCTTTTGATTGTAGAAATTATCGAGCGTGTTGGAAACCAACGGAACACCACACTGAATGATACTCAATGCCCGAACCTTTTCCGTACCGGCCAGCTTGACAACCTCGTACAGTGTCTCGTAGGCAAAACGGTTTTCAAGGACTTTACCATCGGGGAAAGTGACACGCAGATTTGTTTTGGAACTCTTTTTAGTCGCATTGCGCTTGATGATTCCGATGTTGTGCTCCACTTGCGGATCAGGAACAATCTCAATAGTTTCCATCTCTGCCGAAAAGTTCCGCTTGCGTGACAAACGCACACTCAGCGGCTCGTTCGGTACGTAATCCACCACCAATACCAATTCCCGCTGAATCTGACCGATGATAGGTTCGATCTTCTCACTAATAACCGGAAGAATCTCCTTTTTGATGATTTCCTGCTCCAGTTCATTTGTTTGCTTCAACAGGTCTTCGCCTAACTCCAGGCCTAATTCCTTCAGATTCTGGATGGTGCAGTAGAGTTTTTCGAGTTTGGTCATAAATTCTATTCTACTTTCACATTTAACTCACCTCTAATTAAATCAATTGACTCGGAATCAGATATGGTCCATCTAATATTAAAATTGCCACATTGTGCACTATCTATAAATAACGAATCTTCAATATTTAAAGCATAAAATAACTTGTGATTTATTTTGCTAACACAAAATCTAAAATGATTGTCAGTTAAAATACCCCCTTCGTCCCAACAATACATTTGTGGAATACCGCCTCCGGTTAATGGATTAAAATATTGATTAAAGGCTAAAGATTTTGTTAGTTTTCGATCAAAACCTGATAATGAGGGTTTCACAGGTTCAATATTATCCATACTTACTTTACTTTTTTTATTATAAAGTTTGGCATTATCTGGAAAATCAATAAATATTTTCATATCACCTGTCTGAGCAGTTCCATCATTGCGGATCTCAAATTTTATTTCCTTAAACCTTTCTGAAAGAATATTATTTTTCATTTTGAATCTCTGGTACACCTCGTATTCAGAATAATATTCATCCAGTTCTTTATTAAACTTTGCGATTTGCTCATCAGATGGGTCATTATGAATAACTATAAATATCTGATTATAAGATTTATCCGATTGTTCTTTTTTTTGATAATATGGATTCTCTGATTTTAGATTATCCATGAATTCTGCCAATTCCGTCGCAAAATCTCTATTCTTTGGTTTTGTCAATTTTAATAAAACTTGTCCACCTGAGAAAGTGACAGATGGTTTTGGTTGTCTGTTTTTATATTTTTCAAGTTCTTTCTTTGTTGCAATTAGTTCTTTTTCCTCTTCTGATAATTCTTCTTTGATAAGGAACTCATCAGCCATTTTATAGTATTCCAGCTGGTTAGATTGTGCTTTTATGAGTAATGGTATATCTCTACTAATAACAATAATATCGTTTTTGTTGTAACCGGATTTAATAGCAGAAAGAATCAAAACGTCATCATTTGTACTTCGATTAAATCTTAGACCGTCAAAGTCTATGTCGGACGGGTCTTCGCAAGTTGCTATTTTGATTTTATCACTAACTTTATTTCCCAAAAAGTAGCCTCCCAATTTAGAAGACACATTTTTAGCTCTGGTTTGAATTTTTCCTCTGCTACTATCTTTTTGTTTCTCAATCTCTCGTATAACGATTGGAGGAACGACAATGGTGAAATCATCACCATTACATACCGAAGTCTTCCAGTCAATTTGTTCAAAGTTTATATAGTGCAAATACACATTGGTATCTAAAAATAAATATTTCATAGCCTATGTCTTATAATTAAAATATATTCAAGTAGTGGTGCTTTTGTCCATTCCCCACAATTTTACAAGATCTAATGTTTTATTATCCGGCTCAAACCGTGATTCTTCAATTTGATTAATATTTATGACGACGGGCATATTAACCATCACTCCAGTCATGATGCACGTACCTGTTGGCAAAATCGGCAAATACTCAAATGAGACTTTGTCTAAGTATGATATGGACTTTTCAATAGCTTCAATATCTTTATTATTTATCAGCCGATGTAAAAAGAAATTATGTAGTTGAGAAATTATTGTACCAGAAATATCTGATGGTCTTTGACTTGCAATAGTGAGAAAAACCCCGAATTTTCTTCCTTCTTTAATTATTTCCTCAAAAGTTTCAAGCCGGTAATCCTTCCAACTTTCACTCTCTCTATCAGAATCTCTGGATAAAATATTATGCGCTTCATCGATAATAATATTTAAATATGATAGTTTCCCATTTTTCTTATGTGAATCATATAATTCCTTGCAAATAAGCAACGGAAGCATTTTCCTCATTTCAAGGTTTACATCGCGTAATGATACAATTGTGATATTCTTCAGCGTTTCTTCTTTTTTCTCCGAAGTATTTTCAATAGAGGACACCTCAATGACTTTTCTTAGATCATCAATTCTTTTTTCAAGTCTTTTAATGAGAGGAGCTAGATGTTCTTGATTTTGATATCCAGAAGCGACTTCATCAAAGTATTTCAGAATAATCGCTAATTTGTATTTTATGATTGTGTCTTTTGTAGGTGTTATATCTATGGTCTCTATTATTGAATCAAAAGACTGTGGGTTGTTTTTATAATAAATCCATGTGTTATTGCTTGATATGGTATAAATATCGTCCGGAGAGTAATTCTTTGTAAAAACTCTTACATGACTATTTAATTGGCTTATAACCACATCAGCATTTGCACAGCAGTCCTCTTGAATCTCCTTAAGAAAGTTCTTTAATTCTCCATATAAAATACCCTTCCCGTCAATCCATGTTTGTTTGAATAAATCAACAATATATTTCTTAAATAGTTCTGGTTGATCAATTATGCTTTTAAAATATGTGTTATCAATAGCCCTTTTCAAAAATGGCCTTTGAGTTTTTTCTGTTGCATCAAGAATTATTGACCAGAAAGTTGTGTCTTGGATTTGGCTTTCTGATATCGGATATTTATCTAAACCATTTTGGTTATGAGTAGAAAGCCTATAAATGTTTTTGTATTTTTTGTCAATTATAGCATCGTCAGGGACATATTCACCATTAAAATCAAGGAAGAAAAAATGAGAATTTTTCAGAAAAGTACCTTTATCAGAAAACTTCAGAAAAAGTTGACGATACAGCTTGGCTAAAGTATAGGATTTCCCGCTACCGGTATTGCCAAAAATACCAATATGACTTGCAAATAAGCTATTTATGCCAACACGGACAGGCGTATTGTTTTCAAGGGATAATTTGCCAATTTCAATAGAAATATCACCATCTTTAATGAAGTTATGAATTGATTCAAATTCTTTTTTTTCAAGGATATAACATTCATTATCAATAAGTGGTAATTCTTTTATACCTCTTTCGAATTCTCCATCCTCAATGTATCCCACAAGGCTGACAGTAAGAATTCTATTTATTGTATCCTTTTCGTTTTTGTATTCTTTATTGGCAATTATTTTATCTTCGTTCGTGAATTCTCCATCAACTTTTCCAATAATACGTATAAATCCTTTAATGATTTTTATATATCCTCCTACGGAGATATTTTTTAATAATTCTCCTTCGTAAAGTAGGTGAGAGGTATTTTTGTTTTTATTAACAATAACCTTAACAGTTCGGCCTTCAATAGAAATGACTCTTCCGACCTTAAATATAGACTCCTTTTGAATAAAACGATCATTCATATTTCTATATTTTATCAGAAATTGATTTAAATACAGAACTGTTAATCGTTTCAAAATCATAAACATCAGTAGCAATTGGACAAAAGAAGCGAATATTTTTTTGCTCGATATTCTTAAGATTTGTCTTAATTTCAGCTAATTCAGGTTCTTTATATACGAAAACTATTATTGTTAATGATGGGTTTGACTTAGCCAAACGGAGAGTGATATCTGCAATATGTTCATCAGCCATAGAAAATCCCATCACAAATAGTACAGAATTTTCTTTTTCCAACTCATTTGAGTAGAATCTTAATAACTCATAATAGTTAAAATCTAATACGGATTCTTTGAATTTTTCTTTTGTCGGATTGATTACCGGAATCTTTTCAAATTCTTTCTGAAATTCACAAATCTTCTCTTCCGCTATTTCCTCCTGTTCTTTTCTTTCTATGGCGATTTTTATTAAATCTTCTATTGTGTCATTATCTTTTATTTCAAGGAAATTGCATTCTAAGGATAAGTCATGAAGACTTTCTAAATAGCTTAGGTCATTCGTATAAACGATTCTATTTTTATCTCCAAATCTCCAATTTAATGAGCCATGTAATTTTAAGTAATTAAAAATTGGGATTTTTGATTCATTATCAAAATAAAGGCTTTTTTTTGTTAGAACTTTATTGTAATTGCTCAAACTAAATACAGGGATTTGCCTTCCTGAAAATCCATCATTAAATTCCAGGTCTAAATCTTCAAGTGCTTTTTCAAGGAATAGATCAATGTTTGTTGTAAATATATTTACTTTTTTGCTAAGGATTGTGGAACCCCTTCTCTGTAATAGAGAGTTAAATGTCCTTAAGAATTCCGAATAGTTGTTTAAAGTGATGCCTTTTTCGTTATCCAAAAAATTTTCCAAAATAAAGCGATTCTTATACATCACATCTTCAAAATATTGATGGAACAACGAGTTCTTAACCAGAAGTTGTACCGATTCATCGATATCATTTATTTTTGAAAGCGACGTTATTTTTTTCTCAATACTACCCAAGGTCTTTAGATAAGGTGTGGAAAGACCTGAACCAATAAGAAAATTGATATTTGCACATTGCATAATATCTTTGATGTATTTTAAATCGTTTTCACTCATTTATTTCTTATTTTTAAAAATTCTCATATTTGATTATTAATAGCACCTGTATTTTCACTTCTTGTATAAATTACTCATTATTCCATTGGTTTTATCGTTGATTCAATAAATGCGATTTCGTCATCTGTCAAACAATACTTTGCATAGAGTTCTCTATCTGTCCATGATTTTGTAAAATCTTGGAGGGGAACAAATGCAAAATTAGCTTTGGATAAGTGCTGAGTGGATGTTAATTGAGCAATAAGGAATCGTGCAAGCTTTGTTTTAATATATCCATATAGATTTTGTGCTTCATTTTCTGAATTAAAGGAGCCAACTACTATGTAAGTTTCTGTACATATTTCTTTGGGGTTCAGCACTTCCAATGTCGATATAATTCGTTTCTTACCATCTTTATCCGCACGACCTGCATGATCATACGTAAGATATGAAGTAATCACTTTCCATTGATCAATCCAATCGTATCCAGCTGTGACATCTGTTTTATTGAACGCACCTTTACCACCGCTATACCTTAATATAAGATCACCAGTCTCTAAGGGTTTGACATAAGTCCTAAGCCCAAAAGGTTTTTGTGAACTTACCATTGTATCTAAGAATGCCTTATCTCCAGAGTTGAAGATCTTCTCAATTATTGAAATTGCCTCAGGATTTCTTACAAAGGTTTTGTATTCGTACAGCTTTCTTTCATTTTTTATGGATTTCCCATTCGAAACATTGATAACTGAACACAATCCGGAATAGCTTTGATCCCATAAAAAATAGCATATACCCCCAGCAATATCAACGCCATGAAAACAATCGTTTGAATCGGCATAATCTACCAATTTCTGTATTCTTGTGTCATTTAACATAGAAGTGCGAAAGTCATCCAAACCTCGTCCTCCATTATACCACTTAGCCGGTATAATCATTGAAACAAAATCAGGTTTAAGCTTCTTGGCTATTTCTACAAATACATTGTAAACAGGTGTGGCACTTGCTTTGCTGCCTCCATCCATAACCTGATACGGTGGATTTCCCACGATTGCATTGAATTTCATAGTTGTATCGTTGTTTGCTTTCCAATAATTTTTTCCATCTGGAATCTTTTTCAAAAATTGATCGGATTTGTTTGTGATCTGGTTGATTAAATCTTCAAAGAAGTGCGTATTGACTCTTGCTTCCGAATAGCCCACCAAAGTCCGTTTAGTGATGCTCTTTGCCATGGGTGTTTTGCAAATGACAAATATGTTTTCTGCTACGGTTGCATTCCAAAGCCTTTGTTCGAGAGTTTCATCAAGTTCATCCGGAGGGTATGCCTCACACTTTTTGCGGAAAATGCTATATGCCACGTACAACGGGTAAAGTCCCGTTTTGGAGTTGATTTCGAGAATGCGGGCATCGGGGTTTGCCAAGGTTTCGGCAGTTACTTTTTCGTGTTCAACAAAACGTGGCTCTTCCAATACATGTTCGTGTTCCGTGTCAAAGAAGTCATAACCGCCCAGACAGTCGCTCATGTGCATGTTTACTACCCGCCAGGGGGTAAGAACGGTTTCTTTATCCGGATTCTTGAAAGTGGCGAACAGCTCGGATATCTTTTTTACCCGTTCGGTGGGAGGTAGCCCATCGGCACTTTTGGTTAGATTT
>JBAXYG010000039.1:0-9193 GCA_041670905.1 Bacteroidales bacterium | reverse complement strand
ATACCTAAATTAACAACATCACCATCGTGAAGTTCGAGAGCTGCCCTTTTGGCAATAACTTCTCTAATTTGATTTTTGTCCATATCAATTATTTATTGTTTCTTTTTACGAATTCCTGAGCAATATATGATGCAACATCATCAGCATAAGTATTCATACCAAATCCTGCATCATAACCCAACTCTTTTGCCAATTCATGAGATATACGTGGTCCACCGCAAACAAGAATCATCTTATCACGAAGACCCTCAGCCTCCATCAATTCAACAAGCTCGGTAAGGTTCTTAATATGAACATCCTTTTGTGTGACAGTCTGGGAAACAATCAGTGCATCAGCCTTCAATTCAATCCCTTTTGCAATAAATTCCTCATTGGGCACCTGGCTTCCAAGATTATAAGCTTCAATCATATCATATCTTTCAAGGCCGTAATGTCCTGCATACCCTTTCATATTCATAATAGCATCAATTCCCACAGTATGAGCATCAGAACCAGTAGATGCACCTACAATAACCAGTTTTTTACCTATATTTTCACGAATATAATTATCGGTTTCATGCATATCCATAACAGAAGATTCAACCTTGGGAACATATATTGTTGTAAAATCAACTGTGTGAGTACAATTACCATAACAGTTAAAAAAGGTATAACCCGGTGTCAATTCACGGTAATAAACAACAAGGGGATTATCTAATCCCATATTTTTCAGCAACTGTTTAGCCGCTTCTATAGCTTCCGCTCCTACAGGCACAGGTAAAGTGAAACTCAATTGAACTTTACCGTCATTCATTGTGTCTCCATAAGGCTTAACTTTAGTTAGATCAAGAGTCTTATCAAAATCTTTTACTGACATTGAATATAGTCCACCGCTCATACTATTTACCTCCTTTCATTAAGTTAATAAATGGATTCATGTAATTTTCTCCCTTCTGGCATACACCATCAAGTCCTTTACCCCCGTTCTTAGGACGTTTTACATCAGCAAAAATACCTTTTTCCAAAGCATTAAACAATCCTTCAGAAACAATCTTTTCAAGTAAAGCTACAGCATTGTCCAACACCTCTTTAGCACGATTCTGAATAATTCCGTCTTTCTTGAACTCCATCTCGTCACCTATATTTTTCATATTACCGAAAATGTATTTTGCATTCTCAATAGAAAGATACCTGTCACTCATAAATGGAGTGTGAATTGCCTCTGTAGGCATACCTAACAACTGAATACCTTGATGTGTCCATATACCTATCATATTAAATAGTGCATCTTGAATATGACCACGGAAAATATTACCGGTCATAAATTTTGTAGGAGGCATATATTTTAACGTTGCTTTAGGAAAAATCTCACGTGTCATCTGAGCTTGTGCAAGTTCAAACAAAAAACCATTTTCCTGCTGTGGATCCATTTCAAATGCGTGGCCAAGGCCCATCTGCTCTTCAGGAAGACCAGCCAAAAGAGCCAATTGTTCATTTATAATATCTGAAGCCAAAACAGTGTGGGCGGCTTCAATGGCATCAGCAGTTGTTAAATAGTTATCTTCACCTGTATTGATTATTACACCTGCATAAGCATTTATTACACGTGAAAAATACTGGTCTACCAAAGTACGTTGCATATTAATATCACGGAATAAAATACCATACAAAGCATCATTCAACATTACATCAAGCCCTTCAAATGCCCCCATAATTGCTATTTCAGGCATACAAAGGCCTGAACAATAGTTGCATACACGTATGTATCTTCCTACCTCCTCGCCAACTTTATCAAGAGCGGAACGCATAATACGAAAATTTTCCTGCGTAGCAAATGTGCCACCAAATCCCTCCGTAGTTGCGCCATAAGGGACATAATCCAACAATGACTGACCAGTAGTACGTATTACTGCAATAACATCCGCACCTTGACGTGCTGCTGCTTCAGCCTGAACAACATCTTCATAAATATTACCTGTAGCAACAATTACATAAAGATATGGCTTAGGCCCTTCACCTATTGTCTTCAAATATTGATTTCTGCGTTCTTTTCTGGCAGTAATTCTTGCCAAAGCATCATTAATAATAGGGAGCAAAGCTGCTTTAATCTTATTTTTATCTACTACTTCTATTCTTACAAGGTCGATAGTTCCCTCAGCTACTCCCTGTGCAATTTCCTGAGGAGACATACCAATTTGAACCATTGCATTACCAATGTAAAATAACACACCTTGGTTCAAAACACCTTTACTCTTAAGTTCATCAACAACGACATTTGGTAGGGGTACCTGATTCTCATCAACCCCGTCAATACCCAAAAGCCGGCATAGAGTCCTTTCCACAGCTACTGTGGTGTAGGATTCAACGAAGGTTTGAACGTTATCGGCAATATTTTTTGCCAACGATCTCGCATAATCAACCTTCTTAAAATCCAGTCCTAATTTGCTTTGCATCTTAATAGTTAATAAAATAGTAATTATTATAAGTTAAATAAATAGTGTTTAGCTTCTTCCAGCCATAGCTGGTCAATTCCCAGTTCCGCAGCAATATTAAGAGCCTCATGTGGCACTTCATTGCTCTTTGTACGGAGCAAACTGTAATTCATTTTTCCGTCTATCAATCCTTTCACTCTCCAACACATTTCTCCATTATCTACATTATAGTGAGTAGTCATAACTAAATCCAGGTTCTTTTTCCCATACAATATTTTCAAAAGAGCGGAGACAAGAGCTCTTCCTTCAATAGGATTAGTAGTTCTTGCCGGTTCATCTATCAGCGCAAACAATCTAATTTCTCTCTTTACACTCTTAAGAACATTATCTATCCTTAACATTTCGGCAGCAAAAGAAGAAAGTCCTTTATGTTCACTCTGTTCATCTCCGATACAAAAATGTATCTCATCAAAAATTGTCATGTTAGATTCGTCGGCAGGTACCCCGAATCCAAACTGAAACATATATTGACAAAGAGCAAGAGTTTTCAGTACAACTGTTTTTCCTCCCATGTTCGCTCCGATAATTGTAGTAGGCACTCCAAAATCATGAGAAAAATCAATCTTTTGGAACTTCTTCCCTGCCTTTGAAAGTATAAATTTCACTTCGGGATTGAACATTCCCTTATAGGAACTCTTCATGGCTAATTTTGGAAGACACATCCCCTCCTTTTTTATCTGAATTGCCTTGGATATAAGAATATCTATTCTCGCAAGTGAATGTAACAATATTGTTAAATCATCTGAATATGAATATAATAAGCCAGAAATAACCTTCCTTATTCTATTTTCTTCATCATCAATCTTTATTCTAAGAACTTCATCATCCAAGTTATTTTTATACTCTTTCCTCATCTCTCTCAAGGCCTCTGAATAAGAATCATATATATAAAACGAGCCGATATGCAGTCCATCAGGATCCAGACTTCCAATCACTTTATTCAAATCAAACCTAAACCATTCAATATCATATTTTGCTCCGGAAAAATATGCCTGTACCTCTTCACCAAGCATTGCCAGATGCTTTATCTCAAAAAGTTCAATATCATCAAGAACATTCCATTTCTTCAAACTCTCTAAAGTTCCTGTTATATCACGCACCCCTTGCAACTTGAATTGTAAATTAAGCAGCATAGGTTTATTGTTTTCAACCATATCAATGAACAAACGAAGTGAATCATATGAATTCTCAATCTGATTTCTATCACACATCATCTCAGAGTCAAGAAGCATCCTACGAGAATACCCGGATTGCAGTTCGAGAGAATCGAAGCAATAGCGTATCCCACATGGTGAATCTATAATATCTCTAAATTTCATATTTGTTCAAAAATTAATTTATTATATAAAATCTTCAAAATTTAAATTAAGTTATTTTAACTATTTAAATTATAGACATTTTCTTCAATTGATATAATTATTTTTAACTATATCATAAACCGGAAGATTAATTACCTCCGACAATACTCCGCAAAGCGTATCCGAATCAAGAACATAACCACTTGGTGATATAGGATTTACACAAACAGCAATCAATTTGCTCCTCATTCTCACAGAAATTCTCCCTCCCCTCTTTATAAAAGAACGATACGAGGCCGAAGAAATGAAAATTTTTGTAAAATCATTCACGACCAATTCAATATTTCCATTTGAAAGCTCATTTCTGACCATATTAAGCAATCTGTCGGTCAAAGCGCCCTCGAGTCCTATCCGCCTGCAACCCTTTAAAATATCCCCATTAAAATCAACAAATGAAGATATCATAACATCAACTTCACCATCTATACAAATAGGAAGATTAATCATATCTACAATAAATGCCGTTTTTGAGACCAATTCCCTGATATTAGCAGAAAGTGCGGCACCTGTTGATAAAATCATTGCCTCACTAATTGCAGGAGATGCAGTACTTAATCGAGACAATGCTCCATCTACAATTATCAGGTCAATATTAAATTGTTCCAACGTATCCATCCAACGCTTCAAAGCACTTCCTGAAGAAGGACCCGAAAGTAGTACTTTTCCATTAGAAAGAGCTTTGGCTGTCACCACACGCCCTAAAGCCGTAGTCTCGTCACTCACTTGGAATAACTCAGAGAGAACTTTACGCTGTTTATAATGCTTCTCGCTTGTTGCGAATACCATCCCCTCTCTGATAATAATTTCGGGTTTGACGGTAGAAGTCACTTGGTCAAGTGACTCCCCATCAAGCCCAATAGATGTGACTGCCACACACACTTCTGATAACGGCAATCTATTCAAGATATAATTAAGACACTCCGTCTTGCCTGTATTTTTTTCCAAGCCTACAATCGAAACACTCCGATAATTCAATATATCCTGAATGAAAGGCATAATTATTTTTTACTTCTCTCCTTACGCATCAGAAATGCAGGCTCAATAGCCATCTTCTGACCTGCGTGCAGGGAAGCAACACCTTCTACTCTTTCATTTTTTTGACAATCAGGGCAATTACATTCAAAATGATATTCATCAGGCTCAGTATACGTGGTTATTACCCCTTCAAAATTACGAAGAACCACCTTGCCAGGAGACTGTGAGATAACATATTGAGGCATTACCGGGATTTTTCCACCACCTCCGGGAGCATCTACCACAAATGTAGGAACAGCATAGCCCGAAGTATGTCCTCTAAGACCTTCAATTATCTCAATACCTTTTGAAACAGGAGTACGGAAATGTTCCAAGCCCATAGAAAGATCACATTGATAAATGTAATACGGACGCACACGCATCTTAACTAAAAGGTGCACAAGACGTTTCATAACATTTACACAATCATTTACCCCACGAAGAAGAACAGATTGGTTTCCCAATGGAATACCTGCATTTGCCATTTTCTCACAAGCTGCAATAGCTTCTGGTGTAACTTCATTAGGATGATTGAAGTGAGTATTAAGCCATATTGGGTGATATTTCTTAAGCATGTTGACAAGATCATCGGTTATACGCTGAGGGCAAACTACCGGAGTTCTTGTACCAAGTCTTATAATTTCAACGTGAGGGATAGCTCTCAACCGTTTTATTATGTCTTCAAGCTTATCATCACTTACCATTAAACAGTCACCGCCGGAAAGAAGTACATCCCTGATTTGAGGTGTACGTGCAATATAATCAATAGCCTTATCTATTCTTTCACTTGGACTTTCATCGTCTTTCTGTCCGGCAAAACGTCTTCTGGTACAATGACGGCAATACATTGAGCACATGTCGGTAATAAGTAAAAGAACTCTGTCCGGGTATCTGTGTGTTAATCCTGGAGTAGGAGAATCTTCATCCTCGTGAAGAGGATCCAAAAGATCTGCTGGCGATTGGTGTGTTTCTGCTGCAGTAGGAATTGCCTGCCTGCGTATTGGACAATGAGGATCGTCAGGATCAATTAATGAAATATAATAAGGGGTAATGGCCATTCGCAATGTGGCCAGCGATTTTTTAACACCTTCTTCCTCCTCGAGAGTAAGATGAATATACTTTTTCAGTTCTTCAAGTGTTTCAATCCTATTTTTTACCTGCCATTTCCAGTCGTTCCACTGTTCATCAGTAACTTCAGGAAATAATTGTTTTCTTCTTGATTCTACCATAATTATTTTACATATAATTTTTCAAAAAGCTCGCGAATGATTTTAGATTCACGTATAATATTTAAAGTCAATTCTGCATGACCTCTCGTATAACCATTACCTACAATAAGGTTTATGTCCTTCCCTACTCCTTCTGCACCTAACGCTACTTTTGTGAAGTTTGTAGCCATAGAAAAAAAGTAAACCAGTCCCTGACCTTTAGTAATCAAAATTGATGTCATCTCTGTTGAAGGCACATTAACATTATTTACGGTAACATCAGTTCCACGGCCTCCAGTGATAGCCATAACTTTATGATAGACATCCATCACATTGGTGGCATCCGCTACTATTACATCTGTAGCAAGTCCTAAATCCTTAATACGCTGTGCATTCTCCTTTGAATACTCTACAACAATAACCTTACCATAACGCCCTACATTCTTCATCGCCTGATAGCAACAAAGAACGCCTGACTTTCCACCACCACCAATAATACAGACAATATCACCTTCAGTAACCAGACGGTCTACCTGTGCAGGAGCACCTGCCACATCAAGAACCGCAAGAGCCAGTTTTTCTGGGATATCATCAGGTAAAACCGCAAAAAGACCACTTTCAAACAATATTGCCTCTCCTGAAACATCAACCTGATCTGAATTGGCATTAAGTATTTTTATCTCTTTCAGTTTTAAAGGAGTCAAAGACAAAGAAACAAGAGTAGCTATCCTGTCACCTATTTTTACCTTACTAGCATTATGAAAATTAGGACCTATCTCCTTTACCGTTCCTATCAGCATTCCGCCGGAACCGGTAACAGGATTCTGCATCTTCCCTCTATCCTTGACAATAGAGAGAATCATTTTTTTCATTTGTTCGGCATCATTTCCACATGTATGACGAATCTGGGTGTAACTTGCAGAATCAATATTAAGAGTTGAGACGTCTATCAATAACTCGTTATCATATATTTCCATAGTATTATCCAGTTTATCAGCCGGTTGGGGCAATGTCCCAGCCGGTGATACAACTCGATGAGTACCATACCTACACCCTTGTTTATAAACTTTTTCAGGCATAAATTATCATTTTATTAAAGATAGATATAATTATCGGAATAAGAAATCCGGCACAAATATGAATCTCGAATTAATAATTATGCGTAAAGCTCAGTAAAAATCTTTCTTAGTTTTTCGCTCTCCCGAAGTTCCTGAAGAGTTATTTCTGCGTGGCCTTTAGTGTAACCGTTGCCAACAATCATAGTAACATCACTGCCTACACCTTCTGCGCCAAGTGCCGCTTTAGTAAAACTTGTAGCCATTGAGAAAAAGTAAACAATACCATCATTCTTTGTACAAAGAATTGATGTCATTTCAGTGTCATTAATATTAACATTATTGATTGTGATGTCGCACATATGACCATTAGTGAGTTCTTCAATTTTTTCAAGAATAGGAACCGGTTGAGTGGCATCTGCAGAAAAAACATAATCACAAAATCCAAGATCTTGAAGACGTTTTGTTGAACGTTCACTGTGGCAAAGACCTATGACCATACCTGTAACGCCGGCCCGCTTCTTTGCTTCATAACAGCAAAGCATACCTGACTTTCCACCGGCACCGATGATAAGAACAATATCTCCGGGTTTAACAAGTTTAGCTGTCTGAGCAGGGGCACCTGCAACATCCAAAGCAGAAAGAGCAAGATTTTCAGGAATATCCTTTGGAATCTTAGCATAAATACCACTTTCGAACAATATTGCTTTACCGTCAATATCAACCTGATCAATATCGGAACGTATTTCTTTAATCTTATCAATACGTAGTGGAGTAAGAGATAAGGATACTAAAGTAGCTATTTTATCACCAACTTTAAGATCTATTTTGTCTACAAGAGCATCACCAATTTTTTCAACTGTTCCAAGAAGCATTCCACCTGAACCAGTTACCGGATTACGGTGTTTACCCTGTTTTGCAACAATACCCAACATTATTTCAGCAATTTTTGCTTTGTCACCACCAGCTTGTTCCTCAATCTGCGTAAAACTTGCGGAATCAATATTAAGAGTTTGAACATCGATAAGTATTTCATTATCATAGATCTCGTCCATATTGTTGTCGATTTTATTTGCTGGTTGTGGAAGAACACCTACTGGTTCAATAACTCTGTGCAGACCATATTTGTTACCTTTTTTCATCATTAGATAATTTTTTATTTATAAATATTTTTAATTTCACTTATTAGTTTCAATATAAGTTAATTATTCTTTTTACCATTTACACGGTATTATTTTTTTAGAGCCAACCCAAGAATCTGACGGGTTTCAGCTGGATTTGCAATTTCACGGCCGAACTCTTTTGCGAGCCGAACGACTTTGGCAACCAACTCTCCGTTTGATTTTGCCAAAACACCTTTAGACAAATATACGTTATCTTCAAAACCAACACGTACGTTACCGCCATCAATAATAGCAGCAGCAGCCAAAGTAAACTCAAAGCGTCCTACTCCCGCAACAGTGTAAGTTGCATCAGCCGGTAAGCTATGACGAAGAAATACAAAATCTCTCAAATCACCGGTAATACCGCCATTAACACCCATCACGAAATCAAAATGCATTGGTGATTTTATAAAACCCTTCTTGTTAAGACGAAGAGCCATATCAATCATTGATTTGTCAAATACTTCCAGTTCCGGTTTAATCCCTCTTTCAATCATTTTATGACCAAAATATTTAATGGTATTTTCTGTGTTTTCAAATATATCATCCCCACCAAAATTCAAAGTTCCGCAATCAAGAGTAGCCATTTCAGGAACTAACTCAGTAGGTTGAAGACGTTCATCATTTGTCATTCCGACAGCACCGCCGGTAGAAGGTTGGATTATAACATCAGGACAAGCCTTATATATCGCATCCATTACAGCTTTAAAGCGTGTTTTGCTTTGTGTAGGAGTACCATCATCTTCACGAACGTGCAGATGAATAATGCTTGCTCCAGCATCATAAGCTGATTTTGCTTCGCGAACACACTCCTCTACAGTATAAGGAACTGCAGGATTATGTTCTTTAAGTACTTCTGCACCGCAAATTGCAGCAGTAATAATCAATTTATCCATATAATTGTTTTGTACAGTTAATATCTTT
>JBAXYG010000038.1:0-9224 GCA_041670905.1 Bacteroidales bacterium | reverse complement strand
TAATAAGGATGCTTCCTGTAAGGGAGTTGTAACAGCGTTTGATACTCAATTTGATACTTCAAAGTTTAAAGTTAAATTAATGGAAAGTGTTAAAGAGGACAAAGGCCTTATTGATATAGCTGATGCAAAAGTACTTGTATCAGGTGGTAGAGGTGTAGGATGTACTGAGGGTTTTGAAAAACTTCGTGCTTTAGCGGATGTATTGGGCGCTGAAGTATCCTCATCGCGTGCTATGGTTGATGCTGGTGTAATGCCTCATGAACGTCAAGTAGGCCAAACGGGTAAGACTGTACGTCCAGATCTTTATTTTGCTTTGGGTATTTCAGGAGCGATTCAACACCTTGCCGGTATGGAAGATTCTGACTATATTATAGCTATTAATAAAGACAAATATGCACCTATATTTAATGTTTCAGATCTTGGTATTGTTGGTGATTTGAATAAAATCATCCCTTTGCTGACACAGAGACTTAAAAATCTATAAAGCTGAATATGAGAAACTTAAAAGGACATCCGACAATTTTGTCGGATGTCCTTTTATACGTTTTTTAATTATATGGAAACTTGATTAAAATAGTTATTACCTTTGTATCAATATAAACTCATAAAAAATGGCGGAGCAAATAGTTGGTCACATATCGCAGGTTATCGGTCCGGTAGTAGATGTTAGTTTTGAAAATGAAGTTTCTAAAAAAAAGATAATATTACCAAGAATTCATGATTCAATAATAATTGGACGAGAAAATGGTCATGATCTTGTTCTTGAAGTTCAACAGCATATTGGTGAAAAAACAGTCAGGACAGTAGCAATGGATTCCACTGATGGGTTAAGGCGTGGAATGAAAGCCGTTTCTTTATGTGTACCGATTCACGTACCAATAGGTGAACAAATTAAAGGCAGGTTGATGAATGTTGTCGGCAATGTGATTGATGGAATGGATAAACTAGATATGGCAGGAGCTTATTCAATTCACAGGAATCCCCCAAAATTTGATGAACTTTTGGTTTCCAAAGATGTTCTTTATACCGGAATTAAGGTTATTGACTTGTTGGAACCATATGCAAAGGGTGGAAAGACTGGGCTTTTTGGTGGTGCCGGGGTTGGAAAAACGGTGATTATAATGGAACTTATTAATAATATTGCTAAAAAACATAACGGGTTTTCTGTTTTTGCAGGTGTTGGAGAGAGGACAAGAGAGGGAAATGATTTATTGAGAGAGATGATTGAGTCTAATGTAATACGTTACGGAGCAGAATTTGAAAAGAGCATGAAAGAGGGAAAGTGGGATCTTTCCTTGGTCGATAAAAATGAATTAGCAAAATCACAGGCTACACTTATTTTCGGGCAGATGGATGAACCACCGGGAGCACGTTCATGTGTTGCACTATCAGGGCTTTCTGTCGCCGAATCATTCAGAGATGAGGGAACAGAGGTAAATGATATTTTGTTTTTCATTGATAATATTTTCAGATTCACACAGGCAGGTTCTGAAGTTTCAGCTCTTTTGGGGAGAATGCCTTCTGCTGTGGGATACCAACCTACTTTAGCAACTGAAATGGGAACCATGCAAGAGAGAATAGCTTCGACTAAAAAAGGTTCAATTACTTCGATACAGGCTGTATATGTTCCAGCCGATGACTTGACTGACCCTGCTCCTTCAACTACTTTTTCCCATTTAGATGCAACTACGGTATTGAGCAGAAAAATTACAGAATTGGGCATATATCCTGCTGTAGATCCGTTGGCTTCTACATCCAGAATACTTGATCCTCTTATTGTTGGGGAAGAACATTATCAGACGGCACAGAGTGTTAAGCAAATATTACAGAGAAACAAAGAACTTCAGGATATTATTTCTATTTTGGGAATGGAAGAACTTTCTGATGAGGATAAATTGACCGTAAAACGTGCCCGTAGGGTACAGCGTTTTCTGTCTCAGCCATTCTTTGTAGCTGAACAATATACAGGAATAAAAGGAGTCATGGTATCAATTGAGGATACAATAAAAGGGTTTCAGATGATATTGAAAGGTGAGGTGGATTATTTGCCTGAGCAAGCATTTCTTAATGTGGGAACTATAGAAGAAGCAATTGAAAAAGGAAAAAAGATTATGGAATCATAAATATGAAACTGATAATTCTTCAACCGGACAAGACCATCTTTAATGGAGAGGTAGTATCTGTTTCACTTCCTGGTAAAAGTGGAAATTTTACTATTTTGAACAAACATGCCCCTCTTATTTCTTCGTTGGATACGGGTAAGATAAAATATCGTGTTAAAAATGATGGAAACGTTGAAGAGCTTAGTATCAAGGGTGGCTTCATAAAGGTAAGGAACAATATTGTTACCATTTGTATAGATAAAATTTAATATTATGAGCAAAAAAACTTATCTTCAAATAACAATCATACTAATTTTCTTTTATGTTTTACTAGGTATAATAGTAGGATTTCTGCTTTATAAATTTAGTCCTGGATATTATTTTCATTTGTATCCTGTTATCCCTGGCTTTTATATGCTAATGGCATTGATTATGCTTTTATCGATGCAGTCGTCTCTCAAAAAAGATGAAAAAACGACTATACATCGGTATCTGCTGTTACGAATGATAAAACTTATTATAACTATCGGTTCCATTCTGGCATATACCGAATTAATAGATGAAAATAATGAAGCTTTTGTTATAGTCACGATAGCTTTTTATTTTTTCTATCTGGCTATTGAAACTTACATTTTTGTAAAATATGAAAAGGAAAAGAATGATATCCAAAAGAAGAAGAAAGAACTTGAGAAGGAAAAATAGAAATGAACCGGAGGCTTAGAATATTTGTTTGTATCTCAATCGTATTATTTTTGGGAAAAATGTCTTTACAGGCTGAAGATTTTAATGCCAAAAAGATGATTTTTTCTCATATCGGAGATTCTTACGGGTGGCATATTACCACTTGGGGTAATACTCATATTACGGTTCCCCTTCCTGTTATCGTGATAAGTAAAACAGGTGGATTGAATATATTCATGTCATCCAAGTTGGAAGAAGAAAAGATTTATGACAATTTTAAAATTGCACTGGAAGGTAAATACACCGGCAAAGTTGTCGAAGTCAATTCGTCAGGAAAAGAGGTCAGACCGATAGATATTTCAATAACAAAGAATGCTTTCGCCATTATTATTAACAGCATCATTATGATTCTAATTATAATGTATGTGGCAAGATGGTATAAAAGAGGCCCAAATGTCGTTCCAAAGGGTTTTGTAGGAGCAATGGAGATGTTTATTATGGATATAAACGATAGCGTTATTAAACCTACTGTCGGAAAGGATTATATGAAATTCTCTCCCTATCTGTTGACTGCTTTCTTTTTTATTTTTATCAATAATATTATGGGGCTGATTCCGTTATTCCCAGCAGGAGCCAATACTACAGGAAATATTGCCATAACAATGGTTTTAGCTCTATGTACTTTTGTTGCAGTTAATGTTTTTGGAACCAAAGAATATTGGAAAGAAATTCTTTGGCCAAATGTTCCTGTATGGATGAAAGTGCCAATACCTATTATGCCTGTAATAGAAATATTTGGTATTTTTACAAAACCTTTTGCTTTGATGATACGTCTTTTTGCAAACATAACAGCAGGACATTCAATCATACTTGCTTTAACCTCCATAATATTTGTCACAGTTGCTATGGGACCTGCTATGAATACTGGTATGACTATTTTTTCAGTAATCCTAAGTATTTTTATGAATTGTGTAGAGATATTGGTAGCATATATTCAGGCGTATGTTTTTACAATGCTTTCGGCAGTCTTTATAGGACTTTCAAGAGTAGAAAAGCACAAAATTGAAGCTTAAATAAAATTTATAAACATTAAAAAAATAGATTATGTTTTTATCAACATTTTTAGTAGCAATTGCTGCAGATTTAGGTCTCGGGACACTTGGAGCAGCATTAGGATCAGCAATAGCAGCTTTGGCAGCTGGTCTTGGAATAGGAAAAATAGGAAGTCATGCAATGGAAGCTATAGCACGTCAGCCCGAAGCTGCAAACGACATCAGGATGAGTATGATCATTGCAGCAGCATTGATTGAAAGTGCTTGTCTTTTTGCTATTGTAGTATGCTTTTTATCTTTATAATTCATTAAATTATGTCACTACTAATACCAGATAGCGGATTACTCTTTTGGATGATAATTTCATTCGGAGTGGTATTTTTTATCCTGGCTAAGTTTGGTTTTCCTGTAATAGTCAGGATGGTAGAAGAGCGTAGGAAAAATATCCAAAAATCCCTTGATAATGCAAAACTTGCGGAAGATCAACTTAAAAATTTTAAAGTTGAGAGCGAATCTATCATAAACTCGGCAAGAAAGGAACAAGTTAAGATTCTTCATGAAGCTAATCAGCTAAAAGAGAATATTCTGAATTCCGCAAAACAAGAGGCAAAGGAATTAACTGCCAAACAAATTGAGGCAGTTAAAAAAGAAATTCAAAAAGAAAAAGAGGCAGCAATCCAGAACATAAAAAGTCAGATTGCAATACTCTCTGTAGAGGTTGCTGAAAAAGTCTTAAGACAGGAACTCAATAACTCATCAGCTCAGATGAATATGATTAACAAACTTGTAGAAGAAACAGCAAATATGAAGTCTTAAATATGGATAGAGGTATTATTTCTACTCGTTATGCGAAAGCATTGTTATCTTTTTCAATCGAAAAGGGTGTAGAAGATGATGTTTATATTCAGACAAAGTCTCTTTTAAAGAGTTTAAATGAAGTTCCCGAACTTGAAATGTATCTGTCCAGTCCGGTTATTTCCCACGAAGACAAAATCTTAATGATAAAAACAGCTGTAGGAGGAAAAATAACAGATGACTTTGAACGTTTTTTGAAATTGGTACTATTAAACAAACGGGAATATTTTTTATGTTATATCGTACTTAAGTATAATACGTTATATTATAAAGCAAAAAATATTAGCATTTGCAATTTAGTTACATCTATTCCTATTTCAGATGATGTTGAAGAGAAAATAAAGTGTTTGATTTCAGATAAAACACATGGTTTAGTTGAACTGAAAAAAAGTATCAATCCAGATATTATTGGTGGTTTTATATTTGAGTTTAATTTTAATCGTTTAGATGCAAGTGTTGCAACTCAGATAAATAGTATAAAAAAGCAGATTCTGGAGATAAATAATAAATATTAATAACATATATGTCCGAAAATATTAAAGCAAGCGAAGTTTCTGACTTACTAAGACAGCAACTTAAGGGAATCAATACAAAATTAAACTATGAAGAGGTTGGAACCGTACTTCAGGTAAGTGATGGGGTTGCCTTAATATATGGGTTGCTAAATGCCGAAGCAAATGAACTTATTCAATTTGACAATGGAATGGAAGCGGTTGTTATGAATCTTGAAGAGGATAATGTGGGGGCAGTTTTATTAGGCCCTTCTTATAAGATAGAAGAGGGTGATAGAGTTAAATGTACAGGCCGGATTGCTTCCATTAATGTTGGAGAAGGGATGCTTGGTCGGGTAATAAATACTCTCGGAGAGCCTATTGACGGGTTGGGTGGAATAGAAGGGGAGGTTATCGAGCTGCCTTTGGAGAGAAAAGCACCTGGTGTAATATTCAGGCAGCCTGTAAATGAACCCCTTCAAACAGGACTTAAATCAATTGATGCTATGATTCCTATTGGTCGGGGCCAGAGAGAATTAATAATTGGTGACCGCCAGACAGGTAAAACATCTATTGCCATTGATACGATTATTAATCAAAAAGAAGGGTTTCTTGCAGGAAACCCGGTTTATTGCATATATGTAGCAATAGGGCAGAAGGGGTCTACAGTGGCGTCAATAGTGAATGTTTTAAAAGAGAAGGGTGCAATGGATTATACTATTGTGTTAGCCGCAACTGCTTCAGATAGCGCTGCAATGCAGTATTTTGCACCATTTGCCGGAGCTGCAATAGGTGAGTATTTTAGAGATACCGGACGTCATGCTCTAGTGATATATGATGACTTATCAAAGCAAGCTGTGGCATATCGTGAACTTTCGTTGATACTTCGTCGTCCTTCCGGACGTGAAGCATATCCCGGAGATATTTTCTATCTGCATTCGAGACTTTTAGAGAGATCAGCCAAAATAATTAATCAGCAAGAAGTTGCTGAAATGATGAATGATCTTCCAGCTTCTCTTGTTGGTAAAGTTAAAGGTGGGGGGTCTCTTACCGCACTGCCAATAATAGAGACTCAAGCTGGTGATATTTCTGCATATATACCTACTAATGTGATTTCTATTACTGACGGACAGATTTTTCTAGATACAAATCTATTTAATCAAGGTAATCGTCCTGCTATTAATATAGGTATATCCGTATCAAGAGTTGGGGGACATGCTCAATTGAATATAATGAAAAAGGTCGCAGGCACATTGAAAATAGATCAGGCACAATATCGGGAACTTGAGGCATTTACAAAATTTGGTGGTGATTTGGATGCAATAACTGCCGGGATTATTGATAAAGGGCAGAAAAATGCACGATTACTTATACAACCACAATATTCACCGGTACCAGTTGAACAACAGGTAGCTATTTTGTATTGTGGCACACATGGGCTTTTAAAAGGTATTTCACTTGATAAAGTTGATCAATTCGAGAAGGATTTAATATCAACTTTAAAAAGTACTGACGTACTTGATAAATTAAAGAACGGGATATTGGACGACAGCGTTACTTCTATAATAGAAAATACTGTTACAACATTATTGGCTCATTCGAATAAATAATCATTATGGCGTCACTTAAAGAGATAAAAATAAGGATTGCTTCTGTAAACAGCACGCTTAAGATAACTTCTGCAATTAGAATGATATCATCTGCAAAGTTGCACAAAGCACAATCTGCTGTTGCCAGTCTGATCCCTTATCAAAATTCACTTAATGATATTCTTCGCGAGACTTTAGATGGCATAGAAGAGATTCAATCTCCTTATATTGAAATTCGTGAACCAAAAAGGGTTGCAATTGTTTCTATTTCGTCTAACTCATCTTTGTGCGGAGCTTTCAATGTAGATGTAGAGAAGATGACAACCAGTGTTATTGAAGAATATAAAGGTTTAGGAAAAGAAAATATAATTCTTTTCCCTATTGGTAAGAAAATTACAACAATTTTAGAAAAACAATATAAAATTGAGAATATAGATTCAAAAATGGCAGATAAAGCTGATTATAATCAATGTGCCGAACTATCTTTAAAACTAATGGAGATGTTCAAAGAAAAAAGTGTTGATAGGGTGGAAGTTATTTATAATCATTTCAAGACAACAGCTAATCAAGTTGTAACAAGAGAAATATATCTTCCTATGAGTCTCCCTAATCAAGTTAATAATTTAACGGCTGATTATATTCTTGAACCGAGCAGAAAAGAAATTATTGATGAATTACTCGATAAAATACTAGCATTCAAAGTATTTGATATACTTACGGATTCAAATGCTGCTGAACATGCCGCACGTATGGTTGCTATGCATCTTGCTACTGAAAATGCAAAAAAATTAATTAAAGAACTTACTGTACAATATAACAAGAGTCGCCAACAGGCCATTACCAATGAACTTCTTGATATAATGGGTGGGATGGCCCGTTAATCTTCTTGCCAATCTTTCTATAATTAGATTTCGGCCTCTTTTTTTCTTTTTATTTCCTTATAAATTTCAAACCATGTTATGCTAAAAAAGCCAAGAAGGACACATATTATTGTTTCTAAGAAAGTGATTTTTCCGAATTGAAACAAATCGAGTAAAAATGGAACATTAAGAATTAGAATGAGGAAAAATATAGCTCCACCGACTACCCACTTAACACTTTTGTTTGGAGAGATAATAATCTTAAAAATATTCTTTGTCCATGATCTGTTTGAAAGTATTACTGCTATGTTTGCTGATATAAGAGTAACAAAAGTGAGTGCTCTGACCACATTTTCTGAATATTGCATTTTAATACCAAAAAAATAGACTAAAAGAGTAATCAATAATATCCCGATACCCTGAGTGCAGCTTAGCAAAATCTTTTTACCGCCAAAAAATGGTTTATTAATTGATTTAGGAGGTCTTGACATAATATTTTCTTCTTCTTTTTCTGCCTCAAAAATAATTGAGCAAGCAGGGTCTATTATAAGTTCCATAAATACTATATGAATAGGCCATAATAGTAGAGGAAGGTCAGCAAAGAATACTGGTACCAAGGACAAACCTGCAATGGGTACATGTATGGCAAATATATAGCTGAGAGCCTTCTGAAGATTATCGAAAATTCTCCTACCCATCTTCACTGCTCCTACTATGGATGAAAAATTATCATCCATAAGAACAAGAGAAGAAGCCTCTCTTGCCACGTCGGTTCCTTTTTCTCCCATTGCAATCCCTATGTTTGCGCTCTTTAAGGCAGGTGCGTCATTAACTCCGTCTCCGGTCATTGCTACTATTTCCCCGTTTTTCTTCAATGCATTAACTATTTTTAATTTTTGCTCCGGAACTACTCTGGCAAAAATATTTACTTCCTTAATTTTTTCACATAATTCGTCTTCACTCATATCTCTCAATTCAGGACCTGTAATACATAGTTCAGGATTTTTTAAACCAATATCTTTGCCTATATTCATTGCTGTTATAGGATAATCTCCTGTAATCATTATTACCCTCATACCTGCTTTGTAGCACTCTTTTACAGCTTGAGGAACACTTTCCCTAATAGGGTCGGAGAGGCCTATTAAACCAACAAATTCAAACTCGAAATCATGTTGTTGTTCCGGAAGGTCTTCAGGGGGTATGTGTGCTTTTGCAACACCAAGAACTCTAAGTCCTGCTGACGCAAATTCTGCTACAGCTTTTTCGTAAATTGAAACTCTCTCCTTGCTAAGATGGCATAGATCAAATATAGCCTCTGGCGCCCCTTTTGTCGCAATAACTTTAATATGCGCTTGAGGATTAGAAAATACTCGAGACATTGCAAACATCTCCTTGGAAAGAGGATATTCTTTCTCCATCACCCAGTCATTATGAATATGTTCTGTGTTTATAAGATAATTTTCTCCAATATTTGTTATTGCCTTTTCCATCGGATCAAACGGATTTGTTTGACTTGAGAGAATTCCGAATTCAATTATTTCGTGAAATTGTTCAGGGAATTCTTTTTTAGAAATTACGTTAACATCTACTTCGC
>JBAXYG010000037.1:0-9235 GCA_041670905.1 Bacteroidales bacterium | reverse complement strand
TATTGCTGCTACTATGGCCTCAGAACTTGGACTTAATGCAAAAGTTGCTAAAAGAGCAGGTTTGCTTCACGATATTGGAAAAGTATCTGATGAAGATCCAGAATTGCCACATGCAATTTTAGGTATGAAACTTGCTGAAAAATATAAAGAAAAACCGGAAATTTGTAATGCTATTGGTTCTCACCATGAAGAGATAGAGATGAATTCTCTTATTGCGCCACTTGTTCTTGTAGGTGATGCAATATCAGGAGCAAGACCAGGGGCAAGACGTGAAGTTATTGAGTCTTATATCAAGAGATTGAAAGACATGGAAGGCCTCGCTCTAGCATATCCTGGAGTAACAAAAACTTATGCAATTCAAGCAGGTCGTGAACTTCGTGTTATTGTTGGTGCTGAAGATGTAAATGACCAGCAGTGTGAAGAATTGTCAATGGAAATTGCCAAGAAGATTCAAGATGAAATGGTTTATCCAGGTCAAGTTAAGATTACTGTAATAAGAGAGACACGTTCTGTCGCTTTTGCTAAATAGTGATACATTATATAGAATTGTTATAAATAATCATGGAAGATAAGAAAGGAATTAATATAGAACTTAAGCCTGATGTGGCTCGTGGTTCTTACTCAAATCTGGCGATTATAACACATTCGTCAAGTGAGTTTATTTTAGACTTTGTACAGATGATGCCTGGAGTTCCAAAACCAGAAGTTACAAATAGGATAATAATGACTCCGGAGCATGCTAAACGTCTGCTTATTGCCTTGCAGGATAATATTTCCAAATATGAGGATCAATTTGAGGAGATAAAACTTCGACAACAAGGACAGCCAATGCCAATGGGATTTGGTGGAGGAGAAGCATAATAAAAAAGCCCGTCAGATTATAAAGACGGGCTTTTTTATTTTAAAACCATGTCTGTTATTTATTAATAAGAGTTTTCATTCCAACTTTTATGGCCTCTTCATTCATTGGAATAAGGTTATGATGGCGTACAGGAATGGATTTTTTCAATCCCTTGATTATGTTATCCATTGATACAATAGGTTTCATTTTAAGGTATGCTCCCAACACTACCATATTGTATGATTTTGAATCGCCAAGTTTTGCTGATTCGTCAACGGCTGCTATAGAGCATATTCTTATGTCTTTGCGTGAAGGGTGCCGGGTGATTCCGTTAGGATCATATATCAACAATCCACCGGGTTTTACTTTGGATTCAAATTTATCCATTGACTGTTGATTAAGAATTATTGCTGAATCAAAACTATTAAGGATTGGTGAACTGATTTTCTTGTCACTTAATATAACTGTAACATTTGCAGTGCCACCACGCATTTCAGGACCATAAGAAGGCATCCATGTGACTTCTTGTCCTTGCATGATTCCAGAATAGGCCAAAATTTTTCCCATTGACAAAACACCTTGTCCTCCAAAACCTGCTATGATTATTTCTTCTTTCATTTTTCTAAACTTTTAGTTATTCATTACAAGTTACATATCTTTAATGTCACCAAGAGGGTAAAAAGGAAACATATTATCTTCCATCCACTTGTTTGCTTGTACTGGTGACATTTTCCATCCTGAATTACATGTGCTGACTATTTCAATAAATGAAGTCCCTTTTTTCATTGCGGAATTTTCAAATGCTTTTTGAATAGCCTTTTTAGCTTTTCGTACACTTCCCGGATTTTGAACAGATTGACGTGTTACGTAGCATGTTCCTTCAAGTTGCGCTATAAGTTCAGTTATTTTTAAAGGGAAACCGTTTAATTCGGATTTACGTCCGTAAGGGGTAGTTGCGGTAACCATTCCTAATAAGGTAGTAGGGGCCATTTGTCCACCAGTCATGCCATAAATAGCATTGTTGATAAAAATAACTACAATATTCTCACCTCTGTTACAAGCATGCATGATTTCTGCTGTACCGATAGATGCAAGGTCGCCGTCACCCTGATATACAAATACATATTTATCTGGATTAAGCCTTTTTGTTGCTGTCGCAAGTGCAGGGGCACGACCGTGAGCAGCTTGCTGCCAGTCTATGTCTAAATAGTTATACGCAAATACGGAACATCCGACAGGGGCGATACCGATAGTCTTATCTTGTATACCCATTTCATCAATAACTTCTGCAATTATTTTATGAACTGTACCATGTGAACAACCTGGGCAGTAGTGTAATATATTGTCCGTTAAAACAGGTGTCTTACCATAGACTTTGTTCTCGGGTTTTATTATATCTTTTATATCCATAATTAGCTTACTTAATAGATTTTAAAAATGCTTCAAATACTTCTTCGGGAGAAGGGACGATACCTCCAAGACGACCAAAGAAATTAACCGGGATACGGCCGTTAACTGCAAGTCTTATATCTTCAACCATTTGACCGGCAGATAACTCAACAGACATTATACTCTTAAGTTGAGGGACAAGACGGTCTATTTCTTTTGTTGCAAACGGGAACAATGTGATTGGACGCAAAAGACCTAATTTTATCCCCTTTTCTCTTGCCATGTCGATAACGCTTTCTCCTATTCTTGACATACAACCATATGCCACTATCAGATATTCAGCATCTTCAGTTTTATAACCAGCGAAGCGTACATCTTCTTCCTGCATTTGGCAGTATTTTTTTTGAAGTTTAAGATTTAATGCTTCATGAACTGCAGGGTCCATAGCTAAAGAAGTTATGACATTTTGTTTGCGGTCAGCACTTTTACCTAAAGTAGCCCAAGGAGACATCTTTTTAATTTCATCTTCAGTCCAGCGAGGCTTATTCTCTCTGAATTCTACTTTCTCCATCATCTGACCTATGATTCCATCACCAAGAATGATTGCAGGAGTTCTGTATTTGAAGGCTAGTTCAAAGGCAAGACTAACAAAGTCATACATATCTTGAACTGATGCCGGCGCGAGTACTATGGTTTTATAGTCACCGTGTCCGCCACCTTTTACCATTTGAAAATAATCACCCTGGCCAGGTTGAATTGTTCCAAGACCAGGACCTCCACGAACAACGTTAACAACTAAACAAGGTAGCTCAGCACCTGCAAGGTAACTTAAACCTTCACACATTAGACTTATACCGGGACTACTTGAAGAAGTCATTACTCTTTTTCCGCAGCAAGCTCCACCATAAACCATATTTATTGAAGAAGTTTCACTTTCAGCCTGAAGAACTACCATTCCAGTAGTTTCCCAAGGTTTTTCTTTCATAAGCGTCTCCATCACTTCTGACTGAGGCGTGATAGGGTATCCGAAATAACCATCACATCCGCAATGTATTGCAGCATGGGCAATGGCTTCGTTACCTTTCATTAATATTTTTTCTGCCATATTAGAAATATTTTATTTAAATCTTTACACGATAAACAGTTATAACTGCGTCCGGACATACGGTTGCGCAATTTGTACATCCGGTACAATTGTCCGGATTAGCCATATAGACATAGTTGTACCCTTTGCTGTTGACCTCTTTAGCCAATGCAATGGTGTTAGTCGGACAATTAGTGATGCATACGCTGCATCCCTTACATTTTTCTGTGTCCACAACAATAGCTCCTTTTAGTGCCATATTATTTCCTTTTTGTTAATTATTTTGAATAAAAATTAAATCCTTTTATAATGTGATCAATAACATAATTCCACCTTAAGATTATGCCTATAATCAATAGAATAATAAACCAAATAAAGGCCTTTGTGGTAGGTGTCTGTTTTGTATACCAATTTTTAATCTTCTTAAACATCTTTTTCTAATCTTATTCTGGCATCAACTGCCGTTAAACCTTTACTGTTTCCAAGTAAAGGATTAATATCCATTTCAAATATTTCCGGAGCAGCAATACATAGTGCTGATACACGACGTATTATTTCATTAAATATTGGTTCATTAACACCTTCTTGTCCTCTAGTCCCCTGAATTAATTTATAACTCTTAAGACTCTTAATCATTTCGTCTGCCTCTATTTGGGATATAGGTGTTATACCATAAGAAATATCTTTTAGTACATCAATATAAATACCACCAAGTCCGCACAAAATCATATGACCAAACTTATTCTCTTTTTTTGCTCCTACAAATATTTGTGTTCCCGAGAGCATTGGTTGTAATAATATTCCTGTCGTATCTTTAAGATTCATCATTCTATGAAATTCTGCAGAGAGTGTATTCTCATCATGAACATTCAAAACAACTCCTCCTACATCGGATTTATGTATAGGTCCTACAACCTTCATAACGATAGGCCATCCAATTTCTTTAGCAGCATTAATTGCATCTTGCGAGTTAGTCACAACTATTTCTTTTGCCCTGTAGATACCAGTTGCATCCAATAACAGCTGAACCTGATCTGGTGCAAGATATCCGTTTGAATTTGAATCAATGATTCTTCTGATTATTTTTATATCAACTGGAGGAAGATTTGAATTAGTGATAGGGGATGGGGTTTGTACTATCTTTGCTAATGCAGTGCCAAAAGTGACCTCTTCAGGAAAAGATATCCCTCCATTTGTTTGGAAATATTCTATTTCCTTTTTAGCATTTATGACTGATGTTAAAATTGGATATATTGGTTTTTTACATGTCTTTTGTTTAGCCAAAATCAAATCACATACATTAAAAATGGTACCAAGACCGGGATTTCCAAAAATAACAGAAATCGCATCTACATCAAATTTTTTTTCACATGCATCAATAATCTCTCCAAGTTGATTTGCAGTTCCAGTTGAAAGAAAATCTATTGGATTTCCTACTGATGATCCTGCAAATAATTTTTTTAGAAGGATATTTGCCTCCTCACCTTCAATATGTGGTACTTTCATTCCGTTTGAAGAAAGGGCATCTGTAAGCATTACTGCTGGTCCTCCAGCGTGGGTTATTATCCCCATTTTTTTCCCGGCAGGATATGGATACATCATTATTGAGGCTACAGTTACAAGCTCTGTGCGACTATAGCAACGTACTATGCCCGCTTTTCTAAACAGGGCACTTACTGCCTTGTCAGGAGATGTTAAAGCCCCTGTATGTGATGATGCTGCTCTGCTTCCGGCTTCGCTGTAACCGGATTTGATAGCAGCAATCTTTGCACCTTTATTGACTAAAGATGAGGCATGCTTTAACAATTTTTGAGGATTGTTTATACTCTCAATATATAACATCTTAACAGGAGCACTTACTCCGTGGACATAATTAATATCTATATATTCAAGCATTTCTTCAACTCCCAGTTGTGCACAGTTTCCAATTGAAAATATACTTGAAAAGCGAAGTCCAAGCTGCATGGCCGCTTCTAGAATAAAGACTATCGTTGCTCCGGATCCGGAAATAAAATCAACTCCACTATCAGACAATTTTGGGATAGGTTGTGTGAAAACACCTGTATAGCTTGGAGTAATAACTCCAACACAATTTGGTCCTATAAGTGAAGTTCCGGTACTGTTAACTATTTTAACAATTTTTTTCTCAATTTCTGCCCCCTCCGGTCCGTCTTCTCCAAATCCTGCTGAAAGAATAATTATGCCCCCGCAATCTTTCAAATTGCATAGTTTATCTACCGCATCAACACAAAATTTAGCAGGAATTGCCAATATGGCCAAATCAACACAAGGAATATCTTCAATTGTTTTGAATGTTTTTTGACCTTGTACATTGTCTGATTTGGGATTAACAACATATAACCGTCCTTGGTATTTTGTGTCTATCAGGTTTTTTAGAACGGTACCCCCTGGTTTGTGGATATCGTCGCTTCCTCCTATAATAACAATACTTTTTGGTGAAATTAGATGCTTGTTAATCATATTAATAAACTTTATCCTGCAAATGTAATAAAAACCTTGCAAAATTTCAATAAGTATTATAATAATTAATCAAAAACCATTAAATGCTTAATAATTTAAACTTTTTAGGGGTATTTTATAACTCAATAATGTCTTTTTAATCAATCTTGTAGAAAAAACTTTTTATCGCTATATTTGTTAAATTTATCTGTAAGAAAATTTATGAGCAAATTATTATTAAAACAAGTTACCCTAAAAGGTAAAAAGGTTGACATATTGATAGACGGAAAAAAGATATCAAAGATTGATTCTTTAATAAACGAAGCTGCTGATAAAGTTATTTTAGGAAAGAATAAAACTGTTATTCCAGGGTTTATAAATATGCATACGCACACTGCTATGACTCTTATGCGTGGTATAAAGGAGGATGTGCCGCTTCAACAATGGATTGAGAGGATCTGGGAAATTGAACCAAATCTTACAAGTAAAATGATTTATTGGGGGACTAAACTTGCTGTTCTTGAGATGATAAAGAGTGGCACTACCTGTTTCTTTGATCAGTATTGGCAAATAGATCAAGCGCAAAAAGCTACTTTTGAAATGGGAATAAGAGCTGTACACACATATGTTATTCTTGATTTGTTTGACAAAGAAAAAGCTAAGGTGCAGATTAAAAATTGTAAGCAAATGTATGAAGCTTCTAGAGAGTGGGATAGTAGAACCAGATTTGATGTTTCATTTCACGCTGATTATAGTGTTAGTCCCGAAATGATAGTATGGACAAGTGAATTTGCACGTAAAAATGGATTGAAGGTGCATATACATTTAGCTGAAACCTTAAAAGAAACCAATGCTGATATAGAAAAGCATGGAATGACTCCTGTAAAGTATCTTGACTCTTTAGGCGTACTTGGCCCCGAAGTTATTGCTGCACATTGTGTCTGGTTAAATGATGAGGATATCGAGATTTTATCAAGACGTAAAGTTAATGTGGTTCACAATATAAACTCAAATCTAAAGTTGAGCTCCGGTTACCGTTTCAAATACAATGAATTAAGAGATGCAGGAGTAAATGTCTGTTTAGGTACTGATGGGGTAGCTTCTTCAAATAATTTAGATATGCTTGAGTCGATGAAGACAATGGCTTTGCTCCAAAAAGCGTGGAGGGAGGATCCAAAGGCTATGCCTTTGAATGAACTGCTGGATGTTGCAACAATAAATGGAGCTAAAGCGTTGAGTATTGATACCGGTAGAGTTGAGGTTGGTGCTCTAGCAGATTTGGTCTTGGTTGACACTCATTCTTCTGCTTTTGTCCCTGATTTCAATTTTGAAGCTAATCTTATCTATGCTGCGAATAGTTCTTGTGTAGATATGGTTATTTGTAACGGTAATATTATTATGGAAGGAAGAAAAGTAGCCGGTGAGGATGAGATATTGGAACAAACCAATAAACTTGCATGGGAATTATTAAAAATGAGTTAAATATGGAAGAAAAATTGAGAAAGATTTACGATGCGGCTGAATATATTAAAAGTAAGCTGAACGGGAAAAAGCCTCAAATAGGAATTATATTGGGAAGTGGTTTAGGAAAACTAGCCGATAAGATAGAGGATCCAATAGTTATTCCTTATAAGGAGATTCCTAATTTTGTGCAATCTACGGCATTAGGACATAAGGGTAACTTTATTATTGGTAATCTTGGAGGTAAGACGGTTTGTGCAATGCAAGGTCGTTTTCATTATTATGAAGGCTATGGTATGGATCAGGTTACACTGCCGGTGCGAGTAATGAAAGTATTGGGAATAAAATATTTATTTGTTTCAAATGCTGCCGGTGGAGTGAACTTTGATTATAAAGTAGGTGATCTTATGATAATCAAAGATCATATCAATAAATTGCCAAATCCACTGGTAGGGAAGAATATGGATGAGTTCGGACCTCGTTTTCCTGATATGACACGTCCATATGATCTAAATTTGATACGTGCAGCGGAAGCAATATGCAATCAAGCTGGAATTACTGTCCGTAAAGGGGTATATCTTGCAGGAACAGGCCCCTCATATGAAACTCCGTCTGAATATGCTTTTTTTAGACTAATAGGTGCCGACGCAATAGGTATGTCAACTATACCAGAGGTTATTGTTGCGCGTCATTCTGATATCCCTGTTTTTGGTATGTCCGTTATAACTAATGAAGCTCATGGCGATTTTGCTGAAGATTTTGTAAATGACGGAGATGATGTTATTCGAGCTGCTGATGCGGCAGCTGATAAGATGACAATAATATTTACATTACTTATTTCTTCTTTATAGTCTGAAATGAAAAATGTTTTTTCTTATGACTCTGTTGAATTGAGCAATAATGGGCGAGATCTTGTTATACTTGACCAAACGTTACTTCCAAATCAAGAGAAATTTTTGCACCTGACTACTGCAGAACAAATATTTTTTGCAATTACTCTTATGAAAGTCAGAGGTGCCCCTGCAATTGGAATAGCAGCTGCACTTGGTTTGGCAATGTGCATAAATCGTTATAAGGCTAAGAATATTGACTTTCTTGAAAAAGAATTTTTAAGAGTAAAAAGATACCTGTATATTTCTAGACCTACTGCAGTAAATTTGATGTGGGCATTGGACAGAATGGAACGTAGTTTTTATGTAGCTAAGTCAAAAGTTGATGCTGATAATAAGAAATCGATAATTGCTATTAAAAATGAACTTATTGCTGAAGCAAGATCGATAAAAATGGAAGATATAATAATGTGTCTTTCCATTTCTGAAAATGGCTTTACATTATTGAAACATGGTGATGGGATTTTAACTCATTGTAATGCTGGTCATTTAGCTGTTTCGCGATATGGAACAGCACTTGGACCAATATACCTTGCACAGCAGAAAGGGTATTGTCCAAATGTTTATATAGACGAGACAAGGCCTTTGTTGCAAGGAGCAAGACTTACTGCTTATGAATTAAGTAAAGCCGGTGTTGATGCTACTCTTATATGTGATAACATGGCTTCAATTGTTATGAAACAAGGAAAAATTAATATTGTTTTGGTTGGTTGTGATAGAATTGCGGTAAATGGAGATGTGGCAAATAAGGTAGGAACGAGTAGCCTTGCTATTTTGGCTAAATATTATAATATTCCTTTCTACTCACTTGGACCAACAAGTACTATTGATTGGAATTGTCCTACCGGTGATGATATTGTGATAGAGGAGAGACCTTCGTATGAAGTCACAGATTTGTATTTTGATAAACCTTCAGCACCTGAAGGAATAAAAGTATATAATCCTGCATTTGATATTACTCCTGCAAATCTTATTACCGGAATTGTGACTGAAAAAGGTATATTTAAACCTGAGAAACTTAAAAAAATGTTGGAGTAGTTAATATATGGTAAAATTCATTAGTTTATCTAGTGGAAGCAATGGCAACTGTTATTATTTAGGAAATGATAG
>JBAXYG010000036.1:0-9488 GCA_041670905.1 Bacteroidales bacterium | reverse complement strand
TGGATAAGCTTCCAAAGAATTCAAGTCCTTGTAGGCTTCACAACAGATGCTCTATAACGGGTCGCCCCAAAGGGTATATGCGTACTTTCGGCATTAGCCGTATTCAATTCCGTGAGATGGCAAGTAAAGGCCTTATCCCGGGAGTGAAGAAAGCAAGTTGGTAGAGATATAATTACATATTTATTAACATTGGATATCGGGCGCCCAAAAGGTGTCGAATCTATCAAAACAATTAAAAAATGACTGATCCAATTTCAGATTTCCTAACAAGGATTCGTAATGCGTACCTTGCCGGCCATAAGACCGTTGAGATTCCCGCATCAAAGATGAAGGTGGAAATGACCCGTGTTCTTCACGAAAAAGGGTATATTCTTGCCTATAAGGTGATTGAAGGAGTTCCTTACAACACTATTAAATTGGCACTCAAGTATCATCCTGATACAAAGAAGGCTGCTATTAAAAAACTTATTCGTATTAGTTCACCCGGTTTGAGAAGATATTCGGGCGTTGAAAAAATGCCAAGAGTATTAAACGGATTGGGTGTTGCAATTTTATCAACATCAAAAGGTATAATTACAGACAAAGAAGCGAAAGCTTTAAATGTTGGTGGAGAAATAATTTGCTACGTATACTAGTTAATAATTTAAAAAAATAAATAATGTCAAGAATTGGAAAATTACCTGTACACCTGCCCGCCGGAGTTACCGCTACAATTGATTCCGGGAATGTGGTAAAGGTTAAAGGCCCACTTGGAGAGATGTCTCAGAAGATTGATCCAGACATCAAAGTTTCCATTGATGAGGGAGTTCTTACAGTAACACGACCTACAGATCAACCTCGCCATCGTTCTCTTCACGGTCTTTACCGTGCATTGATAAATAACATGGTTGTTGGTGTTTCTCAGGGATTTACTGTAAAACAAGAATTTGTGGGTGTTGGATATCGTGCTGAAGTAAATGGACAAATGTTAATGTTTAGTCTAGGATATTCTCATGATATTAATTTCTTGCTTCCTAATGAAATCAAGGCAGAAACAGAGCCTTTCAAGAAAGGAGCTAACCCTGTATTAATAATGAAAAGCTACGATAAACAACTACTTGGAATGGTGGCTGCTAAGATTCGCTCATTACGTAAACCTGAACCTTATAAAGGCAAAGGTATTAAGTTTGTTGGTGAACAACTTCGTCGTAAAGCCGGTAAGTCGGCCAGCGCTAAATAATAGGAGATAAAGTTATGGCATTGACTAAAACAGAAAGAAGAAAAAGAATTCACTACCGCATACGTAAAGTTGTAAATGGTACTGCAGAAAGGCCAAGAATGGTGGTGTTTAGAAGCAATAAACAGATCTATGTGCAAGTTATTGACGATACTAAAGGTATTACTTTAATATATGCTTCATCAATCGAAAAAGATTTGATTGAACAATGTAAGGGTAAATCTGGTGTTGAGGCTGCAAAGATCGTTGGTAAAGCAGCTGCAGAGCGTGCTATTGAAAAAGGTATCTCTACTGTCTCTTTTGATCGTGGAGGATATTTATATCATGGAAGAGTTAAAAGTTTGGCTGAAGCCGCTCGTGAGGGTGGTCTTAAATTCTAATAACATATGGCAAATAGTAATGTAAAGAAAGTAAAGACAACTGATCTTGAACTAAAAGATAGATTGGTAGCTGTTCAAAGGGTGACAAAAGTAACCAAAGGTGGCCGTCACTTTAGTTTTGCAGCGATTGTTGTTGTTGGAGACGAAAATGGTGTTGTAGGTTATGGTCTTGGAAAAGCAAACGAAGTAACTACTGCAATATCAAAAGGTATTGAAGATGCAAAGAAGAATCTGGTAAAGATTCCTTTGAATAAAAGAACTATTCCTCATGAACAAGAGGCTAAGTTCGGTGGTGCAAGAGTATTTATGAAACCAGCTGCCCCCGGTACCGGTGTTAAGGCAGGTGGTGCTATGCGTGCCGTATTTGAATCGGTAGGCATTCAGGATGTACTTGCAAAATCTAAAGGTTCATCAAATCCTCACAATTTGGTAAAGGCTACTGTTGCTGCTCTTACAGAAATGCGCGATGCGTATACTGTAGCAGGTCTTCGTGGTATTCCAATGGATAGAGTATTTAAAGGATAAGGAGGAAGACTATGGCAAAAGTAAAAGTTACTCAAATTAGAAGTAAGAACAGTGCAACTGAAAGGCAGTCAGCAAACTTGATTTCTTTGGGAATTCATAGAATGCATCAGACTGTAGAAGTAGAGTTGACCCCTATTACTAACGGTATGATTAAAAAAGTTCTGCACCTTGTTAAAGTTGAAGAAATTTAAGGAGAAAAAAAGATGAAACTACATAATCTAAAACCCACAGAGGGTTCTAAAGGAAGAGTAAAACGTATAGGACGTGGACAGGGTTCCGGTCATGGTGGCACAGCTACACGTGGTCAAAAAGGAGCTCAGGCTCGTGCGGGTTATTCTCATAAGAAAGGATTTGAAGGTGGTCAGATGCCTATTCAAAGACGTCTTCCAAAATTTGGTTTTAAAAATCCAAACAGGGTTGAGTACAAGGCCATTAACCTTTCATCTCTGCAAGCTCTTAGCGAAAAGTTTAATGTTAATGTCATTAATATTGAATTTTTGAGAGAAGCAGGTTTTGTTTCTAAAAATGATTTGGTTAAAATTTTGGCTAACGGCCAACTAACAACTAAATTAGATATAACAGCTCACGCTTTTTCTGAATCAGCAATTAAAAAAATTGAAGCTTTGGAAGGTAAGGCTACAAAAATCTAACCCTTATGAAAAGATTTATTCAAACATTAATAAATATTTTCAAGATTGAAGAACTTCGTAAAAGAATTTTTTATACGCTGGCGCTTATATTGATTTACCGCTTGGGTAGTTTTATAGTTATCCCAGGTATTGATGCATCTCAATTGGCGAATTTACAGAAGCAATCATCTGAAGGTCTTGTAGGCCTTATGGATATGTTCTCAGGTGGTGCATTCGGTAATGCTTCAATCTTTGCTTTAGGCGTTATGCCTTATATATCTGCGTCAATCGTCATCCAACTTTTGGGTGTAATGTTCCCTTTCTTCCAACGTTTACAACGTGAAGGGGAGAGTGGACGTAGAAAAATGAATCAGTATACACGTTATCTTACAATAGTAATTCTTGCAATACAAGGTCCTGCCTATATGGCTAACCTTAGAACTCAATTACCTGCCGAAGCATTTGTGACAACAATGAACAGTGCATGGTATGGAGCTTTTGCAACATTGATACTAATTGGAGGTACCATGTTTGTTATGTGGTTAGGTGAACGCATTACCGATCGCGGCTTGGGTAATGGTATTTCACTAATCATTATGGTCGGAATTGTTGCACGTCTTCCGATGGCATTGCATCTTGAAGCAATGGAAAAATTTAATCAAACTACCGGTGGTGTTCTTATGCTCATCATTGAGTTGATTATTTTGTTCTTTGTGTTTATAGCTACAATTGCTTTGGTTCAGGCGGTTCGCAAAGTTCCTGTACAATATGCTAAACGCATAGTAGGTAATAAACAATATGGTGGAGTTCGTCAATATATTCCGTTGAAGATAAATGCGGCCGGCGTAATGCCGATTATCTTCGCTCAGGCATTGATGTTATTTCCTCTCATATTTTCTAATTTTAATGCTACTAAAGGTTTGGCAGCTGTTATGAGCAATACAACAGGGTTTTGGTATAATTTCGTTTTTGCGCTTATGGTAATTGTGTTTACATATTTCTACACTGCTATAACTGTAAACCCAACCAACATGGCGGAAGAAATGAAGAAAAACGGTGGATTTATTCCTGGCTATAAACCGGGGAAGAAAACTGCCGATTATCTAGACGCTGTTATGTCACGTATTACACTACCGGGTTCAATTTTTTTGGCCTTGGTAGCAATTTTACCTGTATTTGCAATGATGCTTGGAGTCAATAATCAATTCGCAAGTTTCTATGGTGGTACTTCGTTACTTATCTTAGTTGGTGTTGTATTGGATACTCTTCAGCACATTGAAAGTCACTTGCTTATGCGACACTACGACGGTTTGATGAAGACAGGACGTCTCAAGGGCCGTTCGGGTATGTAATTTTTAGATAAGTTCTTTAATATGATAAAGATTAAAACTGAAGAAGATCTGGTTAGAATTAGAGAGAATGCGATATTGGTCTCTAAAACACTGGCTGAAGTCGGAAGGCACATAGCTCCCGGTATTACAACCAAAGAGTTAGATAAAATTGCCGAGAAGTATATTCGCGACTGTGGTGCCGAACCGGGCTTTTTAGGTTACGGTGGATTTCCTTATACACTGTGTATCTCTGTGAATGAGGTTGTGGTTCATGGATTCCCTTCTGATTATAAATTAAAAGAAGGTGATATAGTTTCTGTGGATTGTGGAACAGTTTATAAAGGATATAATGGTGACTCTGCCTATACATTTCCAGTAGGAGAAGTAAGCAAAGAAGATAAAGCTCTTTTAGATGCAACAAAAACTTCTTTGTATAAAGGAATAGAGAAAGCCGTTTCCGGTGGAAGAATTGGTGATATAGGATTTGCAATACAATCATATGTTGAAAACCTTGGATATACTGTTGTTAGGGAGATGGTAGGACATGGAATTGGAAGAAAACTCCACGAAAGTCCAGAAGTTCCTAATTATGGTAGACAGGGTAGAGGCGTTAAGCTTCAAGAGGGTATGGTAATTTGTATTGAACCGATGATTAATGCGGGAACGAGAGATGTCTACCTAAATGATAATGGATGGGAAGTCCTTACACAAGACCATAAAAAATCAGCTCATTTTGAATTGATGGTTGCAGTTAAGCACGGAACACCAGAAATTTTATCTACATTTGAATTTATCGAAAATAATAAATAAAAGTTTAAAAAATACGGATTTTAATATGCCAAAACAATCAGCTATAGAAAAAGAAGGAACAATTATTGAGGCCTTATCCAATGCAATGTTTAGAGTTGAGTTGGACAATGGTCACATAATTATTGCTCACATATCAGGTAAAATGCGTATGCATTATATCAGAATATTGCCTGGTGATAAGGTAAGAGTTGAAATGTCACCGTATGATTTAACAAAAGGAAGAATTTCTTTCAGATATAAATAAAAACTTACACAAATGAAAGTAAAAGCATCCATAAAAAAGCGTAGTGAGGATTGTAAAATAGTTAAACGCAAAGGTCGTTTATATGTTATTTGCAAAAAGAATCCAAAATTCAAAATGCGCCAGGGATAATTTTTTAATTTGTAAACAATAAAGTAAAAAATAAATTATGGCACGTATAGCCGGAGTTGATTTACCAAAAAACAAACGCGGAGAGATTGGGTTGACCAGTATTTTCGGGCTTGGTCGCAGTTCTGCTAAAAAAATCCTTACTGATTTAAATATTGATCTGGACACTAAGGTTAAAGATTGGAATGACGACCAAGTATCAGCAATTCGTACTAAAATTGCTGAGGATTACAAAATTGAAGGTGAACTTCGTTCAACCATTCAATTAAATATTAAACGTTTGATGGATATCGGATGCTATAGAGGTATTCGCCATCGTATCGGTCTTCCTGTTCGCGGTCAAAGTACCAAGAACAATGCACGTACTCGTAAGGGTAGAAAGAAGACTGTAGCAAATAAGAAAAAAGCAACTAAATAGGACTAGATTATGGCAAAGAAAACTACAACAAATAAGAAAAGAGTTGTTAAGGTTGAGGCTTATGGTCAAGCCCATATTTCGTCAACTTTCAACAATGTCATCGTAACATTAACAAATAGCACAGGACAAGTTATAAGTTGGTCTTCTGCAGGTAAAATGGGTTTTAGAGGTTCTAAAAAGAATACTCCATATGCAGCTCAGGTAGCCGCAGCAGATTGTGCAAAAGTAGCATTTGATTTAGGGCTACGTAAAATTAAGGCTTATGTAAAAGGACCTGGAGCAGGTCGTGAATCTGCAATTCGTACTATTAATGGAGCCGGTATTGAAGTTACTGAGATTATCGACGTTACTCCGTTACCTCACAATGGTTGCCGTCCTAAAGGGCGCCGTAGAGTATAACCTTAATTAGTAATTAAAAAGTATTATTTAATATGGCAAGATATACTGGGCCAAAAACTAGAATAGCCCGCAAATTTGGAGAGCCAATATTTGGCCCCGATAAGTATTTTGAAAAAAAGAATTATCCTCCGGGACAACATGGTTTGGCTAGAAAACGTAAAAAAACATCTGAGTATGGAACTCAGTTGTCTGAAAAGCAAAAAGTAAAATATACTTACGGCGTATTGGAAAAACAATTCCGCAATCTATATGGTAAAGCCCATAAGATGAAAGGCCGTACAGGTGAAAATTTGCTTTTACTTCTTGAATCACGTCTTGACAACCTCGTTTACCGTATGGGGATTGCTCCTACTAGAGCTGCTGCAAGACAATTAGTTACACATTGCCACATTACACTTAATGGTGATGTTTGTAATATTCCTTCAACAATAGTTAAAACTGGAGCAATAATTGGTGTTAGAGAACGTTCAAAGAGTTTAGAAGTTATTCAAGATTGTCTTTCTCGTTCAACAAACAAATACTCTTGGCTTGAATGGGATAACACTAAATGTGCAGGTAAATTCATGAATCTTCCTGAGAGAACTGAAATACCTGAAACTATTAATGAACAACTCATTGTTGAATTGTATTCTAAGTAACAATTTGCTTTTAGCATAACACTAATAAAAATATATAAAATGGCAATTTTAGCATTTCAGAAACCAGATAAGGTAATAATGCTCGACGCAACCGAAACCTTTGGTCGTTTTGAGTTCCGCCCTTTGGAACCCGGATACGGTATTACCGTAGGTAACGCATTACGTCGTATTTTATTGTCTTCGTTAGAGGGATTTGCCATCACTTCAATTAAGATAGACGGAGTTTCCCATGAATTTGGTACCATACCCGGCGTAATTGAGAGTGTTGTCGATATCGTTCTTAACTTGAAACAAGTTCGCTTCAAAAGAATGATTGAGGAAGAAGAGAGTGAAGTGGTAACCGTAACTGTTAGTGGTAAGCAAGAATTTACTGCTGAGGATATATCTAAGAGCTTATCTTCATTTAAAGTTTTGAACCCTGAACTTCATATCTGTTCAATGGAACCTTCTGTGAAGCTTAGTATTGAGATGAAGATAGGAAAAGGTAGAGGATATGTTCCAGCTGAAGAGAATAAAATAGATTCGGCTACAATTGGAACGATAGCTATCGATTCAATTTTCACTCCTATAAAGAATGTACAATATTTAGTTGAGAACTGGCGTGTAGAGCAAAAGACCGATTATGAAAAGCTCAATATGGAGATTGTAACTGATGGTTCTATTCATCCTAAAGATGCTTTAAAAGAGGCAGCGAAGATATTGATTCATCATTTTATGCTGTTTTCTGATGAAAAAATTTCCCTTGAAACACCAATAGAGGTTGAAAGCAAAGAGCTTGATGAAGAATCATTGCGTATGCGTCATCTACTTCTAACAAAATTGTCCGATATGGAACTTTCTGTAAGAGCACTTAACTGCTTGAAAGCTGCTAATATTGAAACATTTGCTGATTTGGTTTGTCATCAGAGAGCAGAACTTATGAAGTTCAGAAACTTTGGTAAAAAATCATTGAATGAGATAGATATGCTTGTCGATAGATTGAAATTAAACTTCGGCATGGATATTACTAAGTATAATATTGAAAAAAAAGAACAATAGATCATGAGGCATAATAAGTCATTTAATCATTTAGGACGTAAAAGCGGACACCGAAAAGCGATGTTGGCAAATATGGCATCATCACTAATCCTTAATAAGAGAATTGAAACAACTCTTGCAAAAGCTAAAGCTTTGAGGATGTATGTTGAACCGCTAATAACAAAGTCTAAAGAAGATACAACTCATTCACGCCGGATGGTATTCAGTTATCTTAAACAAAAAGAAGCTGTTACTGAACTATTTCGCGTTATTGCTCCGAAAATTGCTGATCGTCCGGGGGGATATACCCGTATTATCAAAAACGGTTTTCGTTTGGGTGATGCCGCTGATATGGCAATTATGGAATTGGTAGATTTTAATGAAACTGCTCTGGCATCAGGTCCAACAGCAAAAGAAGCTGTTAAAAAACCTTCAACACGTCGTGGTGGTGTTAAAAAAGTTGCTGATTCTTCAGTTGAAGAACCTAAGGTTGCAAAAAAAGAATCTGTAAAGAAAACAACCCCTGCAAAAAAATCTGATGTTGTTGAGAAGGTACCTGTTGCAAAGAAAGAGGTTGTTAAGAAGGCACCTGTTGCAAAGAAAGAAACAGCAGATAAAAAAGCTGCTCCTGCTAAGAAAGCACCCATAAAAAAATCGGCTCCTAAAAAAGAAGCTAAGTAAGCAGCTTTTTATAGTAGGTATTTATAATCAAAAATAAACGCTTCGTATATTAATACGAAGCGTTTATTTTTTTAGGGAATGTATTATTTTGTTTTTTCGGGTATGTGCTTGTATTTGAATAATATTGCAAACATTATTGTGACAACAAGAGCATATAGTGCAAAAACATACCAGGCGTTGCTCCATCCTATCATTCTGTTTGAAATATTTGTTTGTGAGTTAACGAAGTGATTAACCACTACTTGTGCAGTCATTGTTCCCAGTGCAGCACCTATGCCGTTTGTCATTAACATAAACAGGCCTTGCGCACTTGAACGTATGGAACTGTCTGTATTTTGGTTAACGAATAAGGATCCGGAAATATTGAAGAAATCAAATGCTATACCGTAAACTATCATAGATAAGATGAACATCCAAACTTCATTGCCAGGATTACCTAATCCAAATAGACCGAAACGTAGTACCCATGCAATCATAGCTAGAAGCATAACCTTTTTTATTCCAAATTTGTGTAAGCAATAAGGGATTAAAAGAATACAGAATGTTTCTGATATCTGTGATAGTGAAATAAGCATATTTGAGTGCTTTACGCCGAAAGTATTAGCATATTCCGGAATATTGCCAAAATCACCTAAGAATGGATTTGCAAATCCGTTCGTAATCTGAAGAGCAACACCAAGCAACATTGAAAATATAAAAAATACTGCCATTTTCTTTTGTTTGAACAGTTTAAATGCGCTAAGGCCCATAGCTTCGACCAGGGTCTGTTTCTTATCAGATTTTTTGATGTCGCAATTTGGGAGAGTAAATGCATAAGCAGCAAGAATCAGTCCGATTATACCGGATGTTATGTATTGAAAAGAGTTTGTTTGAAATCCCATCAAGTCAACAAACCACATTGAACATATAAACCCAATTGTTCCCCAGATACGAATAGGAGGGAAGGCCTTTATTTCATCCAATCCTGCTTTTCCCAAAACAGTATATGCTACTGAATACGATAGGGCAATTGTAGGCATAAAGAAGGCTACGCTTATGGTATATAATGTAAATAAAGTGGAAAAATCAGCCTCA
>JBAXYG010000035.1:0-9531 GCA_041670905.1 Bacteroidales bacterium | reverse complement strand
TTTTACTTATTCAGAAGAAGAGGGAACATATGGAGCTTTAAATTTTAAAGACAATATATCCAGGCTTGTAAAGCAGGAGAGATATGACACTTTGATGGAAGTACAGGCTGCCATTTCTATTTCCTATAACAATTCACGCATAGGTTCTGTAGAAAAGGTTCTGGTTGATTCTTTTTCAAAGGATATGTCCGGTAATAGTGTGCTGGTTGCACGAAGCCAAAAAGAATCGCCTGAAGTTGACGGTGAGATTCTAATTGGGGGAGATTCTCTGATAGGGATGTTTGTTCCTCAAAATTTAATTGGTAATTTTGTTAATGTTAAAATAATTGGAGCCAATGAATATGATTTGTTGGCAGAATTGATATAAAAAATGGGATTATTGGAAGGAAAGGTCGCCCTTATAACAGGTGCGGCAAAGGGAATAGGAAAAGCAGTTGCTCTCAAATTTGCATTTGAAGGTGCTAATATTGCATTTACGGATCTTGTTATTGACGAGAATGTACTTCAGACAAAAAAAGAACTTGAAGCTTTTGGGGTAAAAGTAATTGCTATAGCTTCAAATGCTGCTTCATTTGATGATTCACATATTGTAGTGAATCAAATTATAGATAAGTTCGGTAAAATTGATATTCTCGTTAATAATGCAGGAATAACAAAAGATGGACTGATGTTGAAAATGACTGAGCAGCAGTGGGATGCAGTATTGAATGTTAATCTTAAAAGTGCATTCAATTTTGTTCATGCTGTTACACCGGTAATGATGAAACAAAGAAGTGGATCAATAATAAATATGAGTTCTATAGTAGGAGTGAGAGGCAATGCCAGTCAATGCAACTATTCTGCATCAAAAGCAGGTATGATTGGCCTTGCAAAATCTATTGCGCAAGAGCTTGGCTCTCGTGGTGTGAGGGCAAATGTTGTTGCTCCAGGATTTATTATAACTGATATGACAATGCAACTTCCTGCAGAATTGATTAAGCAGTGGGAAAGTAAAATTCCACTTCGCAGAGGAGGGAAACCAGAAGAAATAGCAAAAGTTTGTACATTTTTAGCATCCGATTTGTCTTCCTATGTGACAGGACAAGTAATTCTTGTTGACGGAGGCATGGGAATGTAAGTTATATGTGGTCTTAATCTGATATTATTATGAAAAAGGCAAAACATTATTTGATGAATATTTTTTCGCAAATATTCTTAATGGTATTTTTATTTATGTTAACTGCATGTGGCCCGTACAAAGAAGTAATGAATATTGAAGTAAATCAACCTTCTTCTGTTAAAACAGATGTACTTGGGAAATCAATATCTATATGTTATAATGGGGATGTTAGTGCGGAAAATTTATTGTTTTTTCAAGGTATTTCAAAAGGGATAGGAAATGTTTTAAATGTTGTGAATAAGAATCCGGAGTATGAAATTATAATTGACTCTTTGTCTCTTGGAGAAATGTTTCACGAAATTGGTTTGGATTATGGAGAATCAACATTGAGTTTGGTTATGTCTATGCCTTATCAATTCAATATTTCAATATCAAAGAAAAATGACACCTTGGATAACAGTCTTGAAAAAATTAAATTTTCTGATATTGTATATTGGAATATAGTTGCTCCGGATACAGTTTCAATAGAGAAGTTCTATTTAAAGGCCCAAAAAAGTCTTCCAAGTTTGTATGTTGGTTTAGGTGAGATTGTTGCTTCTAACTTTTTCCCTAAGTGGAAGCCTGAAGAACGTACAGTAATTTGTTATCTTCATGGTCGGTGGGCTAAAGCTGAAGAACTTGCATTTGAGTTCAAATGGAAAGAAGCTCGTGATATCTGGATGAAACTTGTCGATACAGATGATGTTAAAAAGAAAGGAATAGCTTCATATAACATTGCTCTTGCCTGCGAGATGCTTCAACAGTATGAAATCGCACTTAAATGGCTTGATTATGTTGACAAATATATGCCTGGTCTTAAAGAAGCACAGCAAATAAGAGAACGATGCTTGAGCTTTCATAACTAACGATTACTATTTACAAATATAGCAAATGATTACAACTTAAATGTATCTTTAAGTCCAGTGGTCTTATTATAAGCACCTGTTTCTTTGTCTTTACAGAAGTATCCGAGACGTTCAAACTGTACTGCTATTCCTGAGTTGTCTTTTAAAAGATCAGGTTCAACAATGGCTTGTTTTATAATGAGTGAATCAGGGTTTAAATATTTTTTATAATCTTCGCCTTCCGGAATTGATCCCATATTGGACTCAGTGAAAAGACGATCAAATAAATTTACGGTTAATTTTTCTGAATAGTCTGCTGAAACCCAGTGAATAATTCCTTTTACAGAGCGCCATTCCCCTTCTCCTGGTTTGCTGGAAGGATCATATGTGCAATGTATTTCGATTATTTTTCCTATACTGTTTTTAATAATTTCTTTACATTTAACGATATATGAGTATTTCAAACGTACTTCACCTTCTGGTCGTAAACGGAAATATTTTTTTGGAGCATCTTCCATAAAGTCTTCACGTTCAATAAATATTTCTTTTGTGAATGCTACTTTACGTTTTGGCCCTTGCGGATTTTCAGGGTTTAAAGGCGCATTAAAATATTCAACTTTGCCGTCTTCCCAATTTGTTATTATTACTTTCACTGGATTAATTACGGCCATATATCGGTTTGCTCTTTTGTTAAGATCTTCACGAACACACCACTCTAAAAGGGAAAGGTCAATTATATTATCTCTCTTTGCAACACCAACTTTTTCTGCAAACAATCTTATGCTTTCTGGGGTATAGCCTCTTCTGCGTAATCCACAAAGTGTAGGCATGCGAGGATCATCCCATCCTTTTACGAAATTGTTGCGAACAAGTTCTAAGAGTTTTCTTTTGCTCATTACGGTGTATGTCAGATTAAGACGTGCAAATTCATATTGGTGAGAAGGAAATATTTCCAGATGTTCAATAAACCAGTCATATAAAGGACGGTGAACGTCAAATTCCAAAGTACATATTGAGTGTGTGATATTTTCTATTGAGTCGCATTGCCCGTGTGCATAGTCATACATAGGATATATACACCATTTGTCTCCTGTGCGATGATGGCTTGTATGAAGGATACGGTACATTAGAGGATCACGAAGCATCATGTTCGGGTGTGCCATATCTATTTTTGCACGAAGAACTTTCTCTCCATCTTTGTATTTACCATCTTTCATCTCTTCAAAGAGATGAATGTTCTCTTCAACAGAGCGATTTCGGTAAGGACTTTCTTTCCCTGGTTGGCTTACTGTTCCTCTTGTTTGACGTATCTCATCTTGGGTTTGGTCGTCAACATAAGCTAATCCTTTCTTTATTAAAACTATTGCCCATTTATATAACTGGTCAAAGTAGTCTGATGCATAAAATTCGTTTGCCCATTCAAACCCCAACCATTTGATATCTTCTTTTATTGAATCGACATACTCAACATCTTCTTTTACAGGGTTGGTATCGTCAAAACGCAAATTAGTTTTGCCATTATATTTTTTTGCCAAGCCGAAATTCAGGCAAATACTTTTTGCGTGGCCAATGTGCAGATAACCATTAGGCTCTGGAGGAAAACGTGTTATAACAGAGTTGTTCTTGCCACTTGCCAAATCAGATTCTATAATTTCTTCAAGAAAATTAAGATTTCTCTCTTCAGCTCCTTTTTTAGTTATTTCTTCCATATTACCTTTGGTTTTTAACGTTGCAAAAATATAAAAAAATACTCTAACTTTATATTTTAATACTACGTCGTGAGTAATAGAAATTTTTGATATAATTTAATACAGCAAAATATATTATGGTAAAATCTATGACAGGATATGGCAAATCGGAGTGTTTGTTGGGAGGAGATAAATATCTTATTGAAGTACGTTCTTTAAATGGGAAGAATTCAGACATAACGATTAAAACCTCTCTTATTCCGAGAGAAAATGAGATGGAGGTGAGACAATTTATTACACAGTCACTTAACAGAGGCAATATAGATCTTTTTGCAACAGTGGAAAATAATGATCCAGATGTTTCTAAACAGATAAACAAAGAGATTCTTATTGGATATTATAATCAAATTAAGAGTATACAATCTAATACTGAGTTGGGTAAGTTGTCGGAAGAAAGATTACTTGACACATTACTAAAAATGCCTGACGTATTTGAATCAAAAAAACAGGCAATAGGTGTTGATGAATGGTATACTCTTTTTGGGTGCATAAAAGAGGCTGTGGCTTTGCTCGACTCTTTCAGATTACAAGAAGGAGCAAGATTGTATGATGACATTTCCAGTAGGGTGGACTTGATTGAATCTTATGTGACTGAGGTGGAAAAATATGAAAAAGAACGTACTGATGCTGTTAAACAACGGTTGAATTCAAGAATTCAAGAGCTTGGTCTAACTCCTGATCAGAATCGTCTTGAGCAGGAAATAATATTTTATATAGAAAAGCTTGATATAAATGAGGAGAAAGTACGTCTTAGGCAACATTGTAAATATTTCAGGGAGACCATTGATAATGAGCCTTTACCCGGGAAAAAGCTGGGCTTTATTGCACAGGAGATGGGGCGGGAGATAAATACTATGGGATCTAAGGCAAATCATGCTGAAATCCAAAAATGGGTTGTAATGATGAAAGACGAGCTTGAAAAATTGAAGGAGCAGTCTCTTAATTTATTATAACAGTCAGTTATACTATTGTTTTTCTGATCTATTATTAATATGATTTATTAACACTATGAAAATATTGATATGAAAAAAAAATTAATTTTTTTGTTATGTCTTCTTCCTGTCATTTGTTCAGCAAATGATAATGAGGCACGTTTACTTCGATTCCCTTCAGTTGGAGGGGACAAAATTGTTTTTACTTATGCCGGGGATTTGTATGTAACATCAATAAATGGTGGGGTTGCAAATAAAATCACTTCAAATGTTGGTTTTGAGACGTTCTCTAAACTTTCCCCTGATGGAAAGACAGTTGTTTTTACTGGTCAATATGATGGTAATACTGAATTATATTCTATCCCTTCACAAGGAGGAGAACCAAAAAGATTAACGTATTCAGCAACACTTGACCGGGATAATATCAGTGATAGAATGGGGCCAAATAATATTGTAATGGGGTGGACTCCTGATGGAAAGAGTATAATTTACAGAAGCAGATGGTACAGTTTTTCTCCGATGAGAGGGCTTTTGTATAAAATATCCGCTGAAGGTGGTGCCCCGGAGCAAATTCCGACATCTGAAGGTGGCTTTTGCTCCTATTCTCCTGATGGAAAATATCTTGCGATGAATAGAATGTTTCGTGAGTTTCGAACATGGAAATACTATGCTGGTGGACAGGCTGATGAGATATGGATAAACAAAGTTGGTACGACTTCTATTGAAAAAATAACTGATAACTCCAATCAGGACATTTTTCCGATGTGGATAGGTGATGAGATTTTCTATATTTCAGATAGAGACCGGATTATGAATCTTTTTGTATACAATACTAAAAGTAAGAAGACAGAAAAAGTTACAGATTTTAAGGAATATGATATAAAATTTCCTGCAGCTTCAAAAGATTATATTGTTTTTGAAAACGGAGGATATATATACAAATTTTCTATAAAGAATCGTAATTGCGAAAAGGTTGAAATTCAATTATATAATGATAATATTTATGCCCGTTCGAAATTCGATGACGCTTCAAATAAAATGTTTGCTTTTTCCCTCTCTCCTGATGCAGAAAGAATTCTTGTTGTAGCACGTGGAGAAATATTTTCTCTTCCTGCAACTAAGGGCCCTACTTATAATATTACCCGTACTCCTTCTGCTCATGAAAGAGAAGCTATGTGGTCTCCTGATGGAAAAATGATTGCATATTTTTCTGATGCTAGTGGGGAATATCAAGTATTTACTGCTCCTTCTAATAATATGAACGATGCCGTTCAGATGACATCATTTGCTGATGGTTATCCAACAAAACTTACTTGGTCTCCTGATTCCAAGTTTCTTTATTTTGGTACTGAGAAAAGAGACATATATTCATTAAATGTACAGACAAAGGAACTTAAGAGAATTCTTGTAAGTGAAACCTTTGGATTTGGTACTTTCAATCTTTCTCCTGATGGGGAATGGATAGCTTATACAGCGGCAGGTATGAATAGAGTGAGTATAGTTTATCTGTATGAGGTTAAAACCGGTAAATCATATGCTGTGACTGATAAATGGTATGATTCGTCATCTCCAATGTTTTCAGAAGATGGTAAATATTTGTTTTTTACCTCATCAAGAGATTTTAATTCAAGATATTCAAGAGTTGAGTGGAATGCGTCATATGATGTAAGTGATTATGTATTTATTGTTCCTCTTGCAAAAGAGACGGAAGATCCTACTTCTTTTAAATCTGATGAATATAATCCTGATGCTGTAGTTGATTCAAAAGATGAAATTAAAGTTGCTTCAGGTGAAAAACAGCCAGCCAATAAAGTAAAAGCAGAACTTAAACAAGGTAATAAAGATGTAAAGAAAGGAGATGGAAAACCTTCTGTTGTGACAGAAGTTGATATTGATGGGATTCAGCAAAGGATATCGGTGCTTCCATTGAAGCCTGGCAGATACAGACTATATCTTGCAACCGGAAATAAGCTCTACTATTCAAGTTTTGGAGGTGGTGGAAATTTTATTCCCGTGGGACCAAGTGGCGTTGCCGGAAGTGGTATGACTGTTAAATCTTTGGATTTAAAAACCATGATGTCAAGTGATGCTATTCAGGGCTCTCCAGTTGCATTTGCAATGAAATCAAATAAGGTTCTTGTTCGCGATAAAGGTGAGTATTTTGTGATTTCTCTTGCAGGTGGAAGACCGGGACATGATCTTAAGCCAGTCCCTACTTCGGATATGGATGTTCTTGTTGAATGTGATAAGGAATGGAAACAGATTTTTGATGAGAGCTGGAAAATTACACGGGATTATTTTTATGTGAAAAACATGAATGGAATCGATTGGAATAAGATTTATGAAAAATATTCACAATTGTTGCCTTATGTAAAGCATCGTCATGATCTTACCTATATTATAGGTGAAATGTTAGGAGAACTTAATGTTGGACATGCTTATATCACTTCTGGAGATGCTCCCGAAGCTCCAAGGTTGAAGGTTGGTTTGCTTGGTGCAAAGTTCAGTAAGGATAAATCAGGTGCTTATAAAATCGAAAAAATATTCAAGGGTGCGAACTGGAGTGAACAATTGAGGTCTCCTCTTACCGAACCAGGAATAAATGTTGAAGTCGGGGATTATATTATATCAGTAAATGGCGTACCATGCAGTGAGTTGTCTGACATTTATGAAGCTCTTGTAGGAAAGGTTGACAAGGTTGTGGCTTTGGAAATAAGTTCAAAAGCAAATGGAAAAAATGCCCGTAAAGTTTATGTTAAACCTATTTCTGACGAAACATCTCTTGCCTATTATGAATGGGTTCAGAGTAATATAGCAAAAGTTGAAAAGGCTTCAAACGGCGAGATAGGATATATTCATATTCCAGATATGGGGACCGAAGGTCTGGATGCATTTACTAAATTGTTCTATACTCAATTGGATAAAAAAGCTCTTATTATTGATGACCGTATGAATGGTGGCGGAAATGTATCTCCTATGATTCTTGAGCGTCTTCAACGGGAAGTTTACAGAATGAGCATGTTCCGTAATGGTATGAATGAACCGGTTCCAAATGAATCTCATTATGGACCTAAGGTATGCCTTATTGATAAATACTCAATGTCTGACGGCGATTTATTTCCATACGGTTTTAAAAAACTTGGTTTAGGCAAAGTAATTGGTATGCGTTCATGGGGCGGTATAGTAGGTATTTCAGGTTCAAAATCATTTATTGACGGACAAGATATGAGAACTCCTTTCTTTACATCTTATTCTTCAGAAACAGGGGATTGGATTATAGAGGGTTATGGTGTTGATCCCGATATTATCATAGATATTAATCCTTTTGAGGACTTTTTAGGAAATGATGCACAGCTTGACAAGGCAATTGAAGTTTTAAAGGAAGATCTTAAAAATTATAAATTATTGCCGGGAACACCTGCAGATCCTGTTAAATAAATATTAACATCAAAAAATAAATCTACCTTTCAGAGTTTCTTTGCCTATGGCATAAGAGTTCTGAAAGGTAGATAATATTATAGGGATAAAGAAAATCTTTATGTGATGTAAATTCTATATGTAGCTCCAAAATTTAGTAAGCAAGTCGAGGAGATTGGTTGAAGAGTATTCTACAGTAACTACATTACCCTCGTTGTCTCCTTTAAGTTTGAGAACCATATCATATTTTGGACCTATAATCTTGTCATAGGGTTTCATTTTATCAAGGTTTTTGATTGCGTTATAAGCAGCCTTTTTTATTGTATCATATACCCTGTTAGGGGAGTGATTGTATGCGGCTGTTCTACATATAGCAACTTTAGTCTCAGCAGTTTCAACATTTTCTCCGAATTCTTCTTTTGAAGCTGTACATGTTACATCATCGCCTGAAACCAATACTACCGGAACTCCGAATTGAGCCGCCCAAAGTCCGTTATATGCCTGTTCTGATAGAGATACTCCGTTGATGGTAAGATCTAGAACATTTAAACCCATTGTGTGCGAAAGGACTCCACGTGGGTCACAAGCTTTTGCATGTGCTCCGATGAACATAAGTGCATCATATGATTCGTCAATACCGTAAACCATTGTTTCAGCGCACATCGGTTTACGACCTCTTCCTAGGTCGGCAACGGGATTAAGAATTGTAGGGTCAACATTTATATTTCCACCGTGGCCGTCTCTGACAATGAATTCTGTTGCTCCGGCTTCCATAGCTCCTTCAATTGCAGCATTTACTTCATATGTCAATTCTTTACAATTTCTGTCAAAATGAACATGTCCTGCATATATTTCATCAAATACAACGACTCCAGACGCACCCTCGAAGTCAACGCCAATCATAACTTTAATAGGTTTTTTCATATGTTATAATAATATTAATTTTTTGCCCACTTTTTTAATTTATTTATTTCCTCAGTCCAAATTTCCGGATTAGGTGTTTCTAAAATCAAAGGTATATTATCAAAACGAGAATCTTTCATAATTTTTTTAAATGTTTCCAGTCCTATTTCGCCCTCACCTAAAGATTCGTGTCGGTCCACATGTGATCCCAGTGGTTTTTTTGCATCATTCAAATGAACACCCTTTAGGTACTTGAATCCTATAATTTTCTCGAATTCAATAAAAACTTTTTCATATCCTTCTTCTTCGCTAAATCCTTCAAATAAGGTGTTTTTTGCCGGAGTAATTCCATTACCTTTAAGATTATATCCTGCTGCAAATGAATGACAGGTATCTATGCAGACGCCAACACGGTTCTTGTCCTCTACTAAAGATATCATTTCGGCTATCTGCTCAAATTTGTTTCCTAAATTTGTGCCTTGGCCCGCGGTGTTTTCAATTACTGCACATATACCTTGAGTTTTGTCCAATGTAATGTTTATTGATTC
>JBAXYG010000034.1:0-9548 GCA_041670905.1 Bacteroidales bacterium | reverse complement strand
TGTATTGTTTGTCTGATGATCTTCCTGAAGCTATATCAGAGTACACAAAAGCTCTTGAGCTGTACCCTTATATTGGAGAAGCGTATTATAACAGAGGGCTTGTATTGATTTATCTTAAGGATAAAGAGAAAGGATGTATTGATTTAAGTAAGGCGGGAGAATTAGGAATATCCGAAGCTTATAGTGTTATAAAGAAATTCTGTAAAGCAGAGGAAGAAAAATAATCTATTTTTTAGTTTTATTCTTCTTGCTGTATTTATCTATAACCACATTTGCTATTGCTGAGGCTTCATCTCTTCCTATGTATTTTATTGATAGAAGTAATAGTATAATGGAAATAACAGGGAAAATGGAGGAGATAGTAAATGTGTAAACACTATTTAATTTGAAATATTCTACAACAATCCAGATTTGGAATCCTAAAAGCAGCAACGAATTCATTATACAAAGCCTTATCTGCATCATCCTTACCTTAAAATAAGCAATTGTAATTACAGAAAGAGCAAAGGTTGTAAATGTAAAAATAAGGAATTGTGACTTGTCAATAAATTTTATTGAATATTTTATCAGTTCACCGGAACCATTTTCAGCATCTACCATAACATAGCACATATCTGTCAGAAACATTGATAATAATAATCCTGAAACGATCAGTAAGAGTAGCGTTTGAAAGCGTTTCCACATAAGTTATAGATATTTATTGTTTCAACAAAATTAGAAAAAATATCGTATATTTGAAATTTAAACAGAAAGAATATGGCAAGAATAGCAGAATCTGAGCTGATAATTAATGGTGACGGATCAATATTTCATCTACATCTATTACCCGAAGACTTGGCCGATATAATAATACTTGTCGGAGATCCCGGTCGTGTTGATCTTGTATCAACATTTTTTGATAAGAATTCAATTGAAGTGAAAAAATCTTCTAGGGAATTTAATACAATTACCGGAAAATACAAGGGAAAGAGAGTTTCTGTAATATCTACAGGAATAGGTACGGATAATATAGATATTGTAATGACCGAGCTTGATGCTTTGGTAAATATTGATTTCAAGACAAGAGAGCCCAAAACAGCTAAAAAAAGATTAAAAATTTTGAGGGTGGGTACTTGTGGCGCAGTACAGCCGGACATTCCTCTTGGAGGGTTTATTTTTTCACATATTTCAATTGGGTTTGATGGTCTTCTCAATTGGTATGCAGGACGGGATATTATCTCACTTAAAGGTATTGAAGATGCTTTTGTGAAGCATATGGGATGGAATGAAAAACTTCCTGCACCTTATTTTGTAAAGGCGAGTGACGAATTGATAAAACGTTTTGATGGGTGTACAATAAAGGGAATGACAGTTTCTGCTCCTGGTTTTTATGGTCCTCAGGGTAGATCAGTAAGACTTCCTTTATTATATCCAGATCTGATTGATAAATTGGAATCATTTAAATATGAAAATAGAAGGGTAACAAATATAGAAATGGAAGGATCAGCATTAGCCGGATTAGCTACCTTATTGGGACATGATGCTGGGACTGTATGCTGTGCGATAGCAAACAGGCATGTAAAAGAGAGTCAACCTGATTATAAACCTTACATATTGAAATTGGTAGAGTTGTCTCTTGAAAAACTCACAGAATAATACCATTATGAAGACAGATCCTGAACTAAAATATCTGGTCACACTTTTTGATGATCCGGACGAGGTTGTGACCGAATCGGTAAATAAGAGAATATTGGGGAAAGGGGAGTCTGTTCTATGTGATTTGGACGTCATTCTTAAAAAAGAGAATGAGCCACATACTAGAAACACTATTTTTTCTAGAATGTCTTTTTTTAATACCGAATTCAAGTTATCCCAACTAGAAGAGTATGTATCAAGGGAAGATGTGTCGTTATATGAAGGAGGATATCTTATATCATCACTGATTTCATTAGAACTTACTAGAGAGGATTTTGGTAAAAGATTATTACCCCTCTCTGTCGAATTCATGAGTGAACTTTCGGAGGATAAGACAGCTATAGAGAATGTGAAAATATTCAACCATATTTTTTATAAAAGGTTAAAATTCAAATCTTGTGATCCTTTTATTAAGATGGAGGAAAACGCTCTTCTTTTTAAGGCCTTAGAAACAAAATCCGCAAATCCTATTGCACTTTCGTTGATATATTTTATTCTTGCTCAAGAAGAGGGCCTTCCTATATATCCTCTCTGTTTCCCTGGGGGGTTTGTTCCGGTATATATTGAGAATGACAAAGAACTTTTTTACATAAACATATTCAGAGACGGTGAAATATTTCTTGAAGACAGACTCAAGAATTTTATGACTGATCAGGGGTTGGAGTATGATAGAGATAACTTTGAGGTACGTGATGAGACAGTATTACTTGTTATATATCTTGAATCTTTATATTTCTATTATTCCTCAAAGGAAAACAATAAAATGGTCTCAATTTTAGAGAGAGCCTTGGATTGTTTTGGTGAAGAGCGTTTTCTTTCTGTAGATGAGGAGGAACAGGATTAACTATCTGACAATCAATTTTTTCCCGATTCTAAGCAGCGTTGCGGATGATATACCGTTAAGCTTGAATATCTTGCTTGTTGTAGTGTGATATTTAACAGCAAGTCTTCCAATGGTATCTCCTGATTTAATAGTATGAAGAACTCTTTGAGATGAAGCTAACGACTCTTTATCGTTTTGGCCGTAGTGAGAATAGATACTAAAGTAGTGTTTTTTTAATGTAAATGTTGAGTCACGTAAAGTTCCGTTTTTAAAATCAAATAATCTTTCAGGATCAAATGATTGCCCATGATAACGAGTTTCAAAATGGAGATGGGGACCGGTACTTCTTCCCGTGCTTCCGCCATATCCTATGATTTCTCCAGCCTTTACTACTTCGTCAATATCTACAAGAAATTGTGAAAGGTGTCCATAGTAAGTTTCAAGACCATTTGAGTGACGTATTACAATGAGGTTGCCGTATCCACCAGTTTTTGATGATTTTTCGGCTATTCTCACTACACCATCAAATGCAGCGCGGATAGGATCCCCTGTTTTAAGGGATAAATCCACTCCTTGATGTTCTCGTGTGTGTCTGAATTTATATCCGGAAAAAACTTTTCCGGTGTAAGGAATGCAGTAATGATTTGTTGAGTCGGCAATATGCAGGATAATTTCATCTGGTAATTCCGAAAGAGGACTTCCTTTAAATGCATGTATTTTATCTGTGTCCCAGTATTCATAGAAATCTTCGTCATCGTCTATTTTTGGCTTTTCGAGATTAAGATAGCTCCATGTGAAATCTTCATAAAGAATAATTTTTTTAAATTTATCTTCTGTGCTGATTGTATCTATTGCAGATTTTATTGTTTTTGTGCCATTATTTATAGGCAAAGTTGTTCCGGCTGAAAAAATTAATATTGCAGACAGTAAAAGGGAAAAAAGTAGAATATTTTTCATTAAAAACTTTTTATGTGACCAAGTTAATAAAAAAAAAGCCATGGTCACTTTAGGTGAATAAAATGAAACGATATTAATAACTGTGGAAAAGTTTTTTCTAACTTAGCATTATGAAAAAATCATTCATAGAACTTCACTTATCAATTTTTCTTGCCGGTTTTACCGGTGTTTTTGGAAAACTAATTTCTCTCAATGAGGGATTGCTTGTGTGGTACAGAATGTTCTTCGCCGCTGTTATTTTTATTGTTATTTTGATGTTAACAAAAAAAATGCCGAAAATTACGCCGAAAGAAATTTTTAAGATTGCAGGTGTAGGATTTATTATGGCTTTGCACTGGGTCTCTTTTTATGGAAGTATAAAATATTCAAATATATCGATAGGTGTGGTATGCATTTCTGCTGTCGGCTTTTTCACTGCTATTCTTGAACCTTTTTTTAATAAAAAAGGAATTTCGTCCAAAGAAATTTTTTTAAGTTTGATAGCTATACTCGGAATTTACCTTATTTTTCACTTCGATTCACGCTACAGGGTGGGTATTGTTCTCGGAATTCTTTCCTCGCTTCTTGCCGCAACATTTATAGTGCTAAATAAAAAAATTGTAGTACATAATGATTCGGGTACAATGTTGCTTTATGAAATGATAGGAGGTGTAACTGGGTTGACATTGTTAATGCCACTTTACCTTCATTTTTTTCCTGTTGAAAATATTTTTCCGGGTGGGAAGGACTTAATATATCTTGTTATTCTTGCTATTTTCTGTACAGTGATTACTTTTATATGTCAGACAGACGCTTTAAAAAATATATCCGCTTTTACAGTAAACCTCAGCTACAATCTCGAACCGATTTACAGTATTATCCTGGCTATGATAATATTTAATGAAGCAAAAGATTTGAACTTCGCCTTTTATGCAGGGTTATTTCTAATAATTATCTCGGTGCTGCTGCAGACCTTTTCTTTTTCAAAAAAGCAGATTATTAAAAGCAATCTTCAGAAATATAAGAAAGATATTTTGTAAGACAGGTTTTTTACCTAAAAGATAAATACTTTCTTTTTTTCGCATTCTTTAAGCATATCTTCGCTCCATACTGATGACTGTACCTCTCCAATATGGCACTTTCTCAATAAAAGCATACACAATCTTGATTGTCCTATTCCGCCACCCATTGTTTGTGGCAATTTACCCTCAAGAAGCAATTTGTGAAAAAAGAGATTCTCCCTGTCTGTTGCATTTCTGATTATAAGTTGCTTGTGTAGAGCTTCTGCGTCCACTCTTATTCCCATTGATGATAATTCGAAAGAAGATTGCAAAACAGGATTCCATATTATAATGTCTCCGTTTAATCCTGTAAGATTATCTGGAGTTTGTGTAGACCAGTCGTCATAATCAGGTGAGCGGTTGTCGTGTATTGTTCCGTCTCCGAGTTCTCCACCTATTCCTCTGATAAAGACAGCCCCGTACTTTTTTGTAATAATATTTTCCCTATCCTTAGGTGTAAGGTTAGGATATAATAGTCTGAGCTCTTCGGCGTGAATATAATGGATATCCTTTGGAAGGAATGGTTCCAATTCAGGATATCTTTCACTTAACAAAAATTGTGTGCGTCTAAGTGCATAATATATAGACTTTACGCATTTGTACAATTTCTCTACAGTCCTTTCTTCAGGTGTTATTACCTTTTCCCAATCCCACTGGTCAACATAGATGGAATGAATATTATCAACTTCCTCATCAGGCCTTATAGCATTCATATCGGTGTATATTCCCATTCCTGGTGCAATATGGTGTCTCCAAAGGGCATATCTTTTCCACTTTGCCAAAGACTGTACTATCTCGGCATTATTTCCATCCAATGCCTTTAATGGAAAGTGAACAGGTTCCTCTACTCCGTTTAGGTTGTCGTTGAGTCCTGTACCTGAAGGTACGGCAATAGGTGCTGTAATCCTTCTGAGTCTAAGCTCAGCTGAGAGTTCTGTCTGAAATGTGTCTTTAATAAATTTGATGCCTTGCTCCGTTTGCCATACATCCAATGGGGAACAATAAGATTTGGGGATAATTAAGTCTTTCATGTTGCAAAAATAGCATTTAAAGTAATTTATTTACAATAATAGAGAAAAAAAAATATTGTAAGGCAAGATGTAAAGTGATGATTATATTAATTTTTTTTCAAAGGAATAATAAATGTTAACGTTCTCGATATTTTTGATTTTAAATTAATATGATAATATGCTTTTGGGGGAACTTTTTAAAAAAAAGTTTTTTTTTATTAATCTTTAGCATGGTGAATAACAGTCTGAGGAAATGGAATTTCTATACCTTCTGTGTCGAAAGCTATTTTTATTCTTTTGCGTAATTCTCCTGTAACTTCCCATTGCTGTATTGGTTTGGTTTCACCGAGTATCTTGATGATAATCGCAGAATCTGCAAAGTCGTCAATTCTTAAAAATTGAGGTGCTTTAATAATTGCATCTTTCCATGCAGGATCTTCGGCTAATTCATTTCCGGTCTTATTTACAACCATAATTACATGTTCAAGATTAGAACTATAACTGATTCCAATATTTAAATTTATACGTGCATATTCTTTAGAAAGATTTGAAACACTTTTTATATTTCCGTGTGGAATATGATGTACTGTTCCGTCCAGATCTCTTAATGTAGTCATCCTTAGGGTTATGTCTTCCACCAATCCCCCTATGCCATCAAAATTGACAACATCTCCAACACGATATTGATTTTCAATAATAATAAATAGACCTGAGATCAAATCTTTTATTAGATATTGTGCCCCAAATCCGACAGCGACGCCGACAATACCGGCACCGGCCAAAATAGGTGCGATTTTTATTCCTAGTTCCGTAAGAATTATTAACAATGCAATTATAATGATGGTTCCTCTAATTATTCCGGAAAAAATACGGATAAGTGTTTCTTCTCTCTTTTTTCCTTCAGTCTCTACATCGTTATTATACTTTTTTATAGAAACAATGATTGCTCTTTTTATAATTTTGATAAGGATTTTGTTTAATAGGTATGCGGCTACTGCAATTATTACTATTCTGATTCCAGTTGACAGCAACCATGGAATAATTGATTCCGAGAAATTGATTATATATTCTTTCATTTTTATAGATGATGTTTAAATAAACCGGGCATAATGAGATTTTGATATACAACTGCCATTATTTGTATTGTAAAGTTACAGTTTTTATCGTAAAATAAGTTTTTTGAGTATTTATTTGATAGACAGACGTTTATTATTTAAATAAACAATACAAATAAATTTTTTGAGCGGAAAACGAGATTCGAACTCGCGACCCTCAGCTTGGGAAGCTGATGCTCTACCGACTGAGCTATTTCCGCAAATAGTGTGGCAAATGTAAAGAAAAAAATCAAAAAATCCCTATCTTTGATAGAATATAGTATGGATATTAATAATAATTGCTGTGAAGAATGTTTATACATATCACCCGGTTATCAAAACTTTGATTGCTGTTTTATTGTTTTGTTCATGCAGTTCAGTTCATAATTCTCAAAATTTAAGGAGTGATGTTCTTCTTGAACAGTGGTTGTTCGCTTTGGGAGAGTACCCTGAATCAATTAGTCCTGAATATCAGTCTGATATAGCAGGTGATACATCAAACAGATGGCAAAGTGTTGTGGTTCCTCATGATTGGGCAATTTATGGCCCTTTTGACAAAAAAAATGATTTGCAGCAGGTGGCTGTTTCTCAGAATTTAGAAAAAACAGCCTCTCTTAAGACAGGTAGGACAGGAGGGCTTCCATATGTAGGCATAGGGTGGTACAGAACTACATTTGATGTGGAAGGTTTCAATGCCGAAAACAAAAGCGTTTCCATTCTATTTGACGGAGCAATGAGTGAGGCTCAGGTTTACCTGAACGGTAAAAAAGTTTGTGAATGGCCTTATGGCTATAATTCGTTTTATTGCAATGTGACTAAATATTTAAATAATGACGGGAAAAAAAATATTCTTGCAGTAAGACTTGAGAATAAACCTCAATCTTCGAGGTGGTATCCCGGTGCTGGATTATACAGGAACGTCCATATAATTACCACTTCAAAAACCCATATACCTATATGGGGAACATATATTACGACACCTGAAGTGTCAAAAGAGAGAGCTTCTGTCAATTTGATAATTGAAGTGGAGAATGGGAAAAAAATATCTATCCAGACTACGATAAGGGATGCCAATGGAAGAAAGGTGGCTTATAGTAATGAAGAATCAAATTCCTTGCTTAAAGGAATATTTGTTTACAAACAGAACTTTATAATAAAAGAACCAAAATTATGGTCTCCTGAAACTCCCTCTCTTTATTATGCTGAGACTAAGGTATTTAAAGATAATAAATATGTAGATAAATTTGTTACTCGTTTTGGAATACGATCAATTGAGATTATTCCGCAAAAAGGATTCTTTTTAAATGGTGAGAGACGAAAGTTTAAAGGGGTGTGTAACCATCATGATCTTGGCCCTCTTGGTGCTGCGGTTAATGAGGCGGCGATTAGGAGGCAACTTACATTATTGAAAGATATGGGGTGTGATGCAATTCGTACCTCTCATAATATGCCGGCTCCTGAACTGGTTAAACTTTGTGATGAAATGGGATTCATGATGATGGTTGAGTCTTTTGATGAGTGGGATATAGCAAAATGTACCAATGGTTACCATCTTTTTTTTGAAGAGTGGGCAGAAAAGGATATGGTTAATATGATTCGCCATTACAAAAATAATCCGTGTGTGGTTATGTGGAGTATTGGGAATGAGGTGCCTACGCAATGTAGTGATCAGGGGTATAATGTTGCCTCGTTCCTTCAGAAAATATGTCACAGGGAAGATCCTACACGGCCGGTGACATGTGGTATGGATCAGGTACAATGTGTGGTTGAGAACGGATTTGCCGCAATAATGGATGTGGTTGGATTGAACTACAGAACGTTTAGATACCGTGAGGCATATGATAATTTGCCACAGAAAATAGTATTGGGCTCTGAAACAGCATCCACTGTCAGCTCAAGGGGGGTATATAAGTTTCCTGTAAAACCGAAAGCAGGTGCAATATATAATGATAACCAATCTTCATCATATGATGTCGAGTATTGTTATTGGTCTAATCTCCCTGATGTGGATTTTGCGATAGCAGACGATTATGACTGGGCGTTAGGGCAATTCGTATGGACCGGATTCGACTATCTTGGGGAACCTACCCCATATGATACAGATGCATGGCCAAACCACAGCTCAATGTTCGGTATTATAGATCTTGCTTATATTCCAAAAGACAGATTTTATCTCTATCGCAGTATATGGAATAAAGATAAAAATACTTTACATATACTTCCTCACTGGAATTGGGAGGGGAGAGAGGGTAAAAATATTCCGATATTTGTTTATACAAATTATGATTCGGCAGAGTTATTTGTCAATGGTGTAAGTCAAGGTGTAAGAAGAAAAGATATCAATAAAGCAGAAACATCTATATTTAAAGATGAATTTGAGGTTAAAAGTTTGCTTAAACGATATCGTCTTATGTGGGATGATGTAGTTTATCAGCCCGGAGAGTTGCGAGTTGTCGCATATGATTATAAAGGAAAAGTTGCTGAAGAAAAAATTGTAAGAACAGCCGGTGAGCCACACCATATTGAATTGAGTGTAGATAAAAATCAGATTAAGTCTGATGGAAAGGATTTGGCATACATTAATATTAAAATTGTGGATAAGAATGGAAATCTTTGTCCAAATGACGCAAGATTAGTTATCTTTCGGGTTAAAGGAGAGGGGAAGTTCAGAGCTACTGCAAATGGTAATCCTACATCTCTTGATCCGTTTTATATTCCTCAGATGCATGCATTTAGTGGTCAGTTGACGGCAATAGTTCAATCCGGGAATGTAAAAGGACATATAAGATTTTTAGCTGAAGCTGAAGGTGTTAAAGGAAGTTCAATATCAATAGGAATTAAATAATTAATAAAATATAAGTGATGATAGACAAAAATTATGTAAAAGAGCGTTTTGAAAAGATTTTTGGTACGACGAATTGTTCGCTTTATGCCGCACCGGGTAGGGTTA
>JBAXYG010000033.1:0-9605 GCA_041670905.1 Bacteroidales bacterium | reverse complement strand
CAGTCAAGCTCGTGAGTATGGCCTTTTAGGAAAAGACATTCTAGGCAGCGGGTTTGATCGTGTTATTAATCTTCGTTTTGGAGCAGGTGCTTTTGTTTGTGGGGAGTAAACTGCTCTTATACATTCAATGGAAGGAAAGAGAGGTGAACCTACAGTTAAACCTCCGTTCCCCGCTCAATCGGGATATTTAGGAAAACCTACAAACGTAAATAATGTTGAGACATTTGCCAATGTCCCTGTAATTTATTTAAAAGGACCTGAATGGTTCTCAAGTATAGGAACAGCAAAATCAAAAGGAACGAAAGTGTTTGCTCTTGCCGGTAAAATAAATAATGTAGGTCTTATAGAAGTTCCTATGGGAACTACTCTCCGAGAAATTGTATATGAGATTGGCGGTGGTATAAAAGATGGTAAAAAATTCAAAGCAGTTCAATCTGGAGGGCCTTCAGGTGGGTGCTTAAGTGAAAAAGACCTTGACACTCCTATTGACTATGATAATCTTATTGCTGCCGGCTCAATGATGGGTTCTGGTGGCATGATTGTTTTGGATGAAGATGATTGTATGGTCTCTGTTGCTAAATTCTACCTTGATTTTATCGTTGAAGAATCTTGTGGTAAATGTGCACCTTGTCGTGTAGGTAACAAGAGAATGCATGAAACACTTGAAAAAATATGTAACGGAAAGGGTACAATAGAAGATCTTGATTATTTGAAAAATCTTAGTCATGTAATCAAAGATACTGCTCTTTGCGGTTTGGGTCAGACATCTCCTAATCCTGTTCTTTCTACAATAGATCATTTCTATGATGAATACCTTGCTCATGTTGTTGATAAAAAATGTCCGGCAGGCAGATGTAAATCTCTCAAATCTTATGTGATAAATGCAGAAAAATGTGTTGGATGTACATTATGTGCAAAGAATTGTCCAACATCAGCTATAACTGGTGAAAAGAGAGTACCTCACGTAATAGATCAAAGCAAGTGTATAAAATGTGGTACTTGTTACGAAAAATGTAAATTTGGTGCAATAGAAATTCAATAATCAATATGGAATTAATAAAATTAACAATAGATAATACTCCTATTGAAGTTGAAAAAGGAGTTACTGTTTTTCAAGCAGCAAAGAAAATAGGAATAAACATTCCTTCTCTTTGCTATATGAATCTGGAACATTTAGGGATAGAAAATCGTCCCAGTGGATGTAGAATATGTGTTGTTGAAATTGAGGGGCGCAGAAATCTTGCACCTTCATGTTCTACCGAATGTACAGAAGGAATGGTTGTAAGAACTAATACTCCTCGAGTATTGAATTCCCGCAAAACCGTTCTAGAACTGATTTTATCAGATCATCCGAAAGATTGTCTGATATGTCCTTCAAATGGTAAATGTGAATTACAGGCATTAGCTTCTACTTTAGGTATAAGAGAAATACATGCAGTAGAAAATGCTGCGATGTCAACATATAGAAAGGACAGTTCTCCTTCTTTAAAAAGAGATATGGACAAATGTGTGATGTGTCGCAGATGTGAGACAATGTGTAACGAGGTACAAACAGTTGGAGCTTTAGGTGCTGTAAACAGAGGCTTTATGGCTGTAGTAGCTACTGCTTTTGAACAGGATCTCGTAAAATCACCATGTACATTCTGTGGACAATGTGTTGCCGTTTGCCCTACCGGAGCTCTTACGGAAGTTGATCATACTAATAAAGTTGTCAGAGCATTGGCTGACCCTACTAAAACTGTCGTTGTTCAAACTGCTCCTGCAGTACGTGCAGCATTGGGCGAAGAATTCGGATTTAAACCTGGAACTTCAGTTACAGGTAAGATGGCTGCTGCTTTAAGAAAATTGGGCTTTGATAAAGTATTTGATACCGATTTTGCTGCTGACCTTACAATTATGGAAGAAGGTACAGAACTTCTTGGTAGGATAGGTAAATTTCTTGAAGGTGATAAGAATGTAAAACTTCCTATTTTGACATCCTGTTGCCCTGCTTGGGTTAATTTCTTTGAACATAATTATCCAGACATGCTTGATGTTCCTTCATCGGCAAAATCTCCTCAACAAATGTTTGGAGCTATTGCAAAGACATATTTTGCTGATAAGATGAATGTTAAACGTGAAGATATGGTGGTGGTATCTGTTATGCCTTGTCTGGCGAAGAAATATGAGTGCCAAAGGGATGAGTTTAAAGTAGATGGTAATCCTGATGTTGATTATTCTATTTCAACCCGTGAGTTGGCATCTCTTATTAAGATGGCAAATATTGATTTTAATTCTCTTCCCGATGAAGATTTTGATCAACCGTTAGGAGAATCTACAGGTGCTGCCCTTATTTTTGGAGTAACCGGAGGTGTTATTGAAGCTGCCGTTCGTACTGCTTATGAAATTTACACAGGCAAAAAATTGGAAAGAATTGATTTTAAAGAATTGAGGGGCCTTGAAGGCATTAGGACTGCAAGTATTGACTTTAATGGTACAATGATTAATATTGGTATTGCTCATCAATTAGGTAATGCCCGTAAATTGTTGGATGGTGTCCGTGCAGGTATGTACAACTTCCATGCTATTGAAATTATGGCATGTCCCGGCGGATGTATAGGTGGTGCCGGTCAACCTTATCATCATGGTGATTCTTCAATTATTGCTGCTCGCAGCAAAGCTATTTATAAAGAAGATGAAGAAAAGACTATTCGTAAATCACATGAAAATCCTTATATCATTAAACTTTATGAAGAATTTCTTGGTAAGCCAATGAGTGAAAAATCTCATCAACTATTGCATACACACTATTTTGACAAACATAAAGTATAAAATATTATGGAATTTACATTACAAGATTGCCACAAAAAGCAAATAAAAGATATATGCGACTCGTTTAATAATGAGCCAGGTGAATTGATTAACGTTTTGCACAAAACTCAGAGTGTTTTTGGATATCTTCCGGAAGCAGTACAAAGAGAAATTGCAAATAATCTAAAAATATCTGCAGCAAAAGTATATGGGGTTGTAACTTTCTATTCTTTCTTTACTATGAAACCAAAAGGTAAGTATGCCATCTCTTTATGTCTTGGTACTGCTTGTTATGTCAGAGGTGCTGAAAATGTTTTGGAAGAGTTCAAAAAAGAATTGGGTATTAATGTTGGAGAAGTTACTCCTGACGGAAAATTTTCTCTTGATTGTCTTCGTTGTATAGGAGCATGTGGGCTTGCTCCAGTAGTTCTTATCGGAGATAAGGTATATGGAAGATTGGATCCTTCAAAAGTGAAGGAGGTTTTAGCTAATTATTAAATTGCTTAACAGTTGATTAGAGTCCCTTAAAAGAAATTTTTTGAGGGACTTTTTTTTGTGTATCTTTGCACACTAAATTTTTATTTATGGCAGAAAATAGTTTATTATCAAAACTTACAGGTTTAAACGACAAATTTGAAACGATTTCAAGACAAATATCTGATCCTGATGCAATATCGGATATGAAAAGATATGTACAATTGAATAAGGAGTATAAGGAGTTGGAACCTATTATGGCTGCCGGTGAGAAGTATCGCAAAATGGTGAATGATTTGGAAGGAGCTAAAGAGATACTTCAGAATGAAAAAGAAGAAGAACTTCGTGAAATGGCCAAAGAAGAGGCTGCTCAAATTGAGGCTCAGATTCCTCTAATGGAGGAGGAAATAAAACTTTTATTGATACCTGCTGACCCTCAGGATAGTAAAAATGCTATTATGGAGATAAGAGGAGGCACTGGTGGTGATGAGGCTGCTATTTTTGCGGGTGATCTTTTTCGTATGTATTCTAAATATAGTGAGAGAAAGGGTTGGAAACTTGAGATTACGAGTCAGTCAGAAGGTGCTGCAGGTGGGTTTAAAGAACTTATATGTAAGGTTTCAGGAGATAAGGTATATGGAACATTGAAATACGAAAGTGGGGTTCATCGTGTTCAACGTGTGCCTCAGACTGAAACACAAGGACGCGTTCATACTTCTGCTGCTTCAATTGTTGTTCTTCCTGAAGCAGATGAGTTTGATATTGAGTTGAATTTGGGTGATATCCGAAAAGATACCTTTTGCTCTTCAGGTCCAGGAGGACAGTCTGTTAATACTACGTATTCTGCCATTCGTTTGACACATATTCCTTCAGGTATAGTTGTACAGTGCCAGGATGAGAAATCACAGTTGAAAAATTATGATAAAGCTCTTTCTGAACTTCGTACCCGTCTTTATAATATGGAATATGAAAAATATTTGAATGAAATGTCCGCAAAGCGTAAAACTATGGTTTCCACTGGTGACCGGTCTGCTAAAATACGAACATATAATTATCCTCAGTCGCGTGTGACAGATCATCGTATTAATTATACAATGTACAATTTACCCGTTTTTATGGATGGAGCTATTCAGGAAGTGATAGATCAGCTTCAGATTGCTGAAAATGCTGAACGCCTGAAAGCAGCCGCAGAATAATTACTTTTGCCTTTTTGAGAGAGCTTTACCGGTAGGAATTTCGCTATGTAGAGCAAGATTTTCTGGAGTACCTTCAAATATTATTTCACCACCCTTATCTCCGGCATCAGGACCGAGTTCAATTACCCAATCAGACGCTCTGATAATATCAAGATTGTGTTCCACCACTATTATTGAATGTCCTTTGTCAATGAGAGCATTGAATGCTTTCAAAAGTTTTTCTATATCATAAAAATGTAGCCCTGTAGTAGGTTCATCAAAAATGAAAAGGATTGAACCATTCTCCTTTGTGGCATTCTTGCTTAAGAAAGATGCTAATTTTATTCTTTGACTTTCTCCTCCGCTAAGAGAACTGCTACTTTGTCCTAGTTGAATGTAAGATAGCCCTACATCTTGTAACGGTTGTAGTTTTTCTGCTATTTTTTTTGCTGTGGAATCGGTTTGTGCAGAAAAAAACCCAATAGCTTCATCTACACTCATGTTGAGTACATCGTTTACGTTTTTACCTTGATATCTAACTTCCAAAATATCCGGTTTGAAGCGTTTACCTCCACATGATTCGCATACCATGCTCACGTCGGCCATAAACTGCATCTCAATAGTTATTACTCCTTCACCGAGACATACAGGACAACGTCCTCCATCTATATTAAATGAAAAATGTGAATGTCCATATCCATTCAATTTTGCATAAGGTTGTTCTGAAAAAAGTCTGCGGATTTCATCGTATATTTTTAGATAAGTTACCGGATTGGATCTAGTGCTCTTACCAATAGGATTTTGATCAATATATTCTACTGAAGATATTTTAGTAAGGTCTCCTTTTAGTTCTTTGAATGTTCCCGGTCTGTTTCCGAGTTGATTTATATGCCGGTAAATGGCAGGGTAGAGAATATCTCCCACAAGTGAGGATTTTCCACTTCCACTTACACCTGTAATTGCTGTAATACATCGCAAAGGAAATTTTACCGAAACGTTTTTCAGATTGTTTTGAGTAGCTCCACACACTTCAATGTAATAACTCCAATTGCGTTTTTGCTCATTAATTTTAATTTTTCGGGCACCCTGAAGATAATCTATAGTAAGAGATTTATTTCCTGCTTTTCCTTCATCTGCTCTACCTTGGTAGACTATTTCTCCACCATAAACGCCAGCGTAAGGGCCAATATCAATGAGTTCATCAGCAGCTCGGATGATTTCTTCATCGTGTTCAACTACAATAACAGTATTTCCGAGGTCTCTTAGCCTTTTCAATACAGTAATAAGTTGTTTCGTATCTTGTGAATGAAGACCTATGCTCGGTTCGTCTAGGATGTACAGTGCACCTACAAGGTTATTTCCAAGTGATCTTACAAGATTGATTCTCTGACTTTCGCCTCCGCTTAAAGTATTTGAATTACGGTTTAGAGTGAGGTAAGGTAGTCCGACTGCTTTTATATATTCCAGCCTTTGTTTAATTTCTTTAATCGGGCGTTCGGCAATTGTTGAGTCATGTTCGTCAAGAGAAAGATTATTGAAAAATTCATATAAATCTCCAATATTCATACTCATCAATTCTACTATATTTTTTCCACCTATCTTTACCCAAAGAGCTTCTTTCTTTAATCGACCTCCCTCACATTCAGGGCAAGTCGTTTTTCCGGAATACCGACTGAGAAGATATTTAAACTGGATTTTATATTTATTGGCATCAACCCATTTGAAAAAGCCTTCAATTCCTGAAAAATATTGATTTCCGCTCCATAGAAGTTTTTTTTCGTCATGACTTAATTGGTTATATGGCCTGTGAATAGGAAAATCAAATTTATATGCGGACATTATCAGTTCTTCATAATATTTTTTCATTACTTCTCCGCGCCAGCACGCCACAGCCCCTTGATATATACTCAAAGTTTGATCAGGAATTATTAGAGATTCATCAATCCCAATTATTTTCCCATATCCTCCACATTTTGGACAAGCACCAAGCGGATTATTGTAACTGAACATATATTCATTTGGTGCATCGAATATTATTCCGTCGGCTTCAAAAATATTCGAAAATGGTTTTAGTTTTTTCCCACATGAAACATAAACATATCCATGCCCTTGAAAAAATGCGGTTTGAATAGAATCCAGTGCTCTTGTTCTAGTTTCTTCATCGTTTGAAATTACAATTCTATCTATTAGAAGAGTAATATCTAACTGTAAAAACTTCTCCATATCGCTTAGAACTTCGTCAATTTTGAATATTCTGCCGTCACTGCAGAACAATCTGTTGAATCCGCTTTCTTTAAGTTCTAAAAGTTTTTCTACTTTGTTTTCCTCTTTCCATTTTATTTCGGACATAATATAAGCAATGGAACCGGAGGCGTGAGTGTAAATGAAATCAAGTATATCTTTTGCCGAGTTACATTTAACCTCTTTTCCACTTATTGGGGAGTATGTCTTTCCTATTTTTGCAAAAAGTAGTCTCAGATAATCATATATTTCTGTGTTTGATCCTATTGTGGAACGTGGATTACGGGTATTGACCTTCTGCTCAATTGCAATGGCAGGTGGAATTCCGGTAATGTAATCAACTGCCGGTTTTGTCATTCTTCCAAGAAATTGACGGGCGAAAGATGACAGGCTTTCTGCAAATCTTCGTTGTCCTTCAGCAAATAGAGTATCAAATGCGAGGGATGATTTTCCTGAACCTGAAATGCCGGTTATAACCACAAATTTATCACGTGGAATCTTTAAATCAATATTCTTTAGATTATTGACTCTCGCTCCTTTTATATTAATATAATCATCAGCCATTGTCTTTTATAATCTTGAAACGTGTTTTACATCTTTCAATTTTTTAAGAGATGCAATTATTTTATCTAATTCTTGATTGCTTGGAATGAAAAGTTGAGCGTTGATTTCGAAATCTCCTTTTGATGCTCTTTCGTTTGTGATGAAAGAGCGTATAGATGCTTTGAAAGAATTAATGGTACTAATTACAGCATTTGTTGCAGATGGCTCTTCGTCAATAATTACCTTAATAGAGGCCTGAAAACTGCTATTATTTATATTTTCTCTCCATTTTACCTTCTGTATGCGGTAAGGATAGTTTTCAATTAATCTTGCTGCATTTGGACAGGACATTCTGTGAATTTTGATTCCCTCTTTTATGGTTACAAATCCGAATACGTCATCTCCGTATATGGGGTTACAACATTTTGCCATCCTGTAATCAATATTATTCAGTTTTCCATCAATTATCAGAAAGTCAGAACTGTCTTCTTTAATATGGATTTTATTACTCTTTTCTACCTCAATTCCCTTATCATGTCTAGTTTCGTCAGATAGAAATATCTTTATTTCTGAAAGATCTATTTTTTCTTCTCCAAGGGCACTGTAAAACTCGTTTCCATTCTTGAATTTATATTTTTTTATTAGAGAATTAAAATCTTCGTCACTCATCTCTATTTTCCAGTTTTTTAACCTTCTTTCTAAAATTTCTTTTCCTGTTGTAGCAAGTTTATACTCTTCTTCTTTAATTTTTTGTTTAATCTTTGATCTTGCTTTGGAAGTGGTAACCCAATTAAGCCATGCTGTTGTAGGTTTCTGGTTGTTATTTTTGATAATGTCTACCACATCCCCTGTCTTGAGTTTCTCTTTAAGAGATACCATTCTTCCATTAACTTTTCCTCCTACACATTTTATTCCCAGGTTTGTGTGAATATCAAATGCAAAATCGAGTAGAGTGGCATCTGCAGGAAGCTGTCTCAGTTCGCCACTCGGAGTAAATACAAAAATTTCTCCTAAAACAAATGGAGATATCTGTTCGTATGCTGAATTTTCTGGGTTTTCCATCATTGTACGAACCTGATTCAGCCAGGTATTCAATCCTTCTTCTCTCTTGATACCTTTATATGTCCAATGTGAAGCATGTCCAAACTCTGCTATGTGGTCCATCCTTTCTGTCCTGATCTGAACTTCAACTGCAGCTCCGTTTTTTGTGGTTACTGTAGTATGTAGAGATTCATATCCGTTTGGTTTAGGTTTAGAAATCCAATCTCTCAGACGGTTAGTGTCGGGAACATACTCTTCGGTAACGAGAGAATAAACTTTCCAACATAACTGTAGCTCTTGCTCTATAGGGGATTCAATAATGAAACGGATAGCAAATACGTCATATACTTTTTCAAAAGGGACATTTTGTACCTGCATTTTTTTCCAGATGGAGTATGCGCTTTTTGTTCTAGCTTTTAGAGTATAGTTTATGCCGCTGTTGCTGAGTTTTTCTCTTAAAGGTATTATGAAATTGTTTACAAGTTTCTCTCTATCTCTTTCGGTTGCTTTTAGTTTGTTGGTGATAGATCTGTAATGCTCAGGTTCAGAGTGTTTGAAAAATAAATCTTCAAGTTCCTTTGTTAAGCGATATAATCCTAGTTGGTGAGCAAGTGGAATATATAAAAGTATGGTTTCAGATATTTTTCCCGTATGTTTTGTATTTGGCAATATTTCCAGGTTTCTCATAACCTCCAATCTATCTGCCAGTTTGATCAATACTACCCTAGGGTCTTTTGAATATGAAATTATAAGTTTACGATATCTTTCTTCCTTAAGATTTGTATCAGGAAGTTTTATAGTGGCTATTTTATTAAGGCTCACTACCATATCAATTATGTCTGCACGAAATGAACTCTTGAAGCTTTCTAAAAGATCAGGGTTGAATCGGCTTGCTTCGTGTAGAAATACGGCAGTAACTGCATCGGACATAAGACCTATCTCTTCGCTAACAATCTTAGCTACTTCAAGAGGGTGTTCTATGAATGGCTGGTTATTTCCCCTTTTTTTATCAATAAGGGAATTTTCCGCTATCGAATAGGCCAAAAGGACCATCTTTTTTTCCTCTTCGGGGTAATTGGCTGTGATTTGAAGTAGACTATCGGTTATCATGTTACTTTTCTTTTCTTTCAAGAAGTAATTTTAATGCATTCATTTCGTCTCTGAATTTGGCTGCTCTTAAAAAGTCAAGTTCAGCCGCCGCTTCTTCCATTTTTTTCTTAGCTCCATTTATAGCCCCTGCTAATTGTATGGAGGTCATGTGTTCTATTACAGGATCTTCTCCAAGATATCTGGTCTTTTCTTCCACTATCTGTTCATAATCATTTTGTTTTGCCAACAAAT
>JBAXYG010000032.1:0-9731 GCA_041670905.1 Bacteroidales bacterium | reverse complement strand
CTTTAGACACAAAAAAAGTGCTTACAGAAATAAAATTTTCTATGCGATGAATATAATTGTTGTGCCGTATAATAGTGACTATTACTATATCCGACCCGACACTACTCTGGAAAAAGAGTCTAACGATTATTATTGTCCTGATTCTGTTTCACATATTTCCACTGCACCTTGCATATACGTCAGGATAATAAAAGCCGGAAAAACAGTAAACAATAAATTTGCATCGCGATATTTTGAATCGTATGGATTTGGAGTTTTTCTATATGGAGAAAATCTTATTGGTAAAAATCCCCTCTCTTTTTCCGTAGCATCTTCTTGTGATTACACCTCAATACTACCTACAAAAATGTATAATTTCTCTACTATAGAAGAATATTCATTTGAGTTTATTATAAATGGAGAGAACTATTCCACTTTCTGCGCAAATGATTTGTTTGTTGAATTTATCTACAAACAAATCACTAAAATTTCTGCAATGATTTCTCTCAGAATAGGTGATTTTGTAGCATTTGAACTTTCAGATAGAATTCCTGTTCAAAAAAATAGTACTCTACTGGGGAAAAAAAATCAAGACTTACTTTTTAATTTCAGAATTTGCTGAGCAGCATTTAGACCGGCAAGACATCCTGTTGAAAATGCTATCTGAAGATTATAACCACCGGTATCACCATCCAGATCTATTACTTCCCCTGCAAAATAGAGATTCGAAACTAACTTGGATCTCATACTCTTTGCAATAATTTCATCCTGTGATACACCTCCAGCGGTAACTACAGCCCTTTCATAACCCACATATGTTTTTATGCCGAATCTCCAATCCTTAAGTTTGGCAGGAAGATTATTTAGAGTTAGATCTTTATTATGTGAAAGAAATGGAGCTATCAGCGCAACAGGCAGCAATTCTCTAAGGAGAATTTTCCATTTAGCTATATTTATCTTTTCCCTGTTAATTTTTAATTTTTCAAGTTCCCTGTCAACTCTCTTATTTAAAATATCAAGAGATAATGCAGGCTTCAAGTCCAATATCAATTCTACCTTCTGTCCATTTATCAATGCCTTTACCGCTTTCCTGCTGACTCTATAGACCAAAGCACCCTCAACCCCTTTTTCGGTGAATATAACCTCTCCTAGTTCCATCTGTATTAAGTCCTTATCAATAAATAAATTCAATCCAACATTATTCAGCGTAATACCATATAATTTTGTATCATAATAATTTGGAATAAGAGCTGTTAAAGAAGGAAAACACGTATTCACTTTATGCCCGAATGATTCCGCAAATGCATATCCGGCTCCTGTTGAACCTGTAATAGGATAAGAAAGGCCTCCTGTTGCAATAATCACAACCTTTCCATAGATATTAGATACAGAGATAGTTGGAAATCTTACACTGAAAACTTTTTCCGTTGAATCCATAATAGAGCATTCAAATATTTCCTCATTTACCTTGCTGATTTTCATAACATCTTTACAACACAATAACTCAACTCCAAGTGATTTCAATCTGGATAACAATATATCAGAAACATCCTGTGCCCTCATTGATTCCGGAAAAACTCTCTCGCCCTGTTCCACTACAGTCGGCAATCCTATATTGTTGAAATATTCTATTGTATCAGTATTAGAAAAATTATAGAAAGCAGACTTAAAAAAAGCCGACTTAGGATGAATATGAGTAGCAAATTCAGACCATTTTTTTGTATTAGTCAGATTACACCTGCCTTTTCCTGTAATTAAAACTTTCCTTCCTAATATACTGTTTTTCTCAATTAAGGTAACAGAGCAGCCTGTTTCAGCAGCTTTTGCGGCTGCCATCATACCTGCCGCGCCTCCTCCAACTACAATAATATCTCTTATTTCAATATCCATATAAATAATTAATTAAGTTTCTTGTAGTAATGAAATTCTCCTTCAGGAAGAAGATCTGGATGAAGTATCCTAATCAAATCTTCAAGAATAAGATGCGGTTCAATAATTCCAGTTTCCCAGAAATCGTTTCCACCTCCCGGCGTACTTCTCAAATTATTATTAAAAACTTTTTTTCCCTTAAATGAAGGAATGGACCCAAAAAGAGGATTGTCAATCAATATTTCATTCAACGTGTTATAATGTCCCGGATTTAACCAAAACTCGGCTTCCTGCCCTAGAACAAATACTTTTTCAATTCCATAAGCAAATGAATTTACATTATCCCCTACTGAACCCACAATTTCACCACCCGCGTCATGAACAAGAATTGAAATGTTATTTTTGCCTCCCGGTATATACCATACATCTTTCCATGGAGCATTCATCAAAACTTTGACTTTAGGTTTATTTGAAGCCAATGTTTTTAAATCATTATATTCTGCAGAAACATGCGAAATGACAGAATCAGCTTTATCAGGGCACTTAAGTAATTGAGCAAATGTCTTCAGGTATTCAAGTTTTCCAAGAGGAGTGACATCAAGATATTCGTTTATTGTAATAACTTTTATACCTAACTGTTGCATCTTCTCAATATAACTATTGTTTCCTCCTTGTATACTATATGCAAAAACAACATCTGGTTTCAATGAAATAATCATTTCATAATTCAAAGATGCTTCATACCCAACATCCTTGATTAAGCCGTTTTTAATTCCTTCAATAATTTTTGGATTGCTTATATATTGTGATCCAGAGACACCAACAATGACAGAATCTGCACCAAGGCAGTCAATGCACGCCACCTGAGTGGTTGACATACATACAACTTTTTTAACTGGGATTTCTACCCCTTCATATATATTTTTTTTTACTTCATTACCCTTACAGGACAATATAAAAAAAGAGATTATAAGTAAAGAGAATAGCGACGCGGATCTACTCATATTAAACAAGTTATCTGAAATAAGAAATAATATTACTTAAAAGTATATAATAAGAATCGTCATAACCGGAGATGTAACTACGGGAATTACATAAAATTGCAACACTCATTCCATTTGAATCCCCTATCCACATCGCAGTTGTACCAGCCAAATTTCCACTATGATAGTGTGCTCCAGGATATAATGAATGTCCTATTCTCCAGCCAAGACTGTATCTTGCATAATTATCTGTAGGAGAATTATACATAAGGTCTAAAGTTTCCGGTTTCAAGATATCAGGAACACCATCCTTACCATCTATATGGGCAAGTACGCTCATCATCTGATCTGTAGAAGCTATTATGCCCCCGGCTGCAGCAATTACACTCATCGGATTTCCATACCCGTTTGTTCCGCTTTGAGAATAATAGACACATTCATTGCTTAGTCTCTCATTTTGTCCACCACCTACATGAATATCCGTAATACCCATAGGCTTTAAAACTTCCTGCTTAAGGAATGCTTCATATTCCATTCCACTAATTTTTTCAACAACCTTTCCAAGAATGCCGAATCCCATATTATAATATGCATATTTTGAACCTGGAGCAGAACTCAACTCTTGAGCTAAAATATATCTGATAAGATCATCCATGGTTTTCCCGTCACGAATACTATTAGTAAACATAGGGTCTGGATCAGTAGGCCAGCCACTGTTATGTTGAAGAAAATTACGTACAGTCACTGTTGCTTTTGTTCCTGTAACACCTGGAAACTCTGAATCCAATATTCCTCCTGGGCCAAATACATTACGGTCAATATTCAAAAGACCACGTTCATATAAAGTCATGATACACAATGTAGTAAATTGTTTTGACACACTAGCTAATCTAAAAAGATGACTTGAGGTAGCTTTGGTGTTTGTCTCAACAACAGCAAATCCATAACCTGAAGAATATATTATTTCTTCTCCTTTCATTACTGAAACAGAAACACCCGGGATCGAATAGTCTGACATAAATTTATATACACTTGCGTCAATATCTGCGTCCCCATATTTTGCATAAACAACATAATTAGCCGTTTTTTCACCCGATTCAGAAATCACTTTTACATTTACAAGGTTGCTGAAATCCTGAACAATTTCACCATTTGTCTGTTCTATATCATTTATATATACTTTTGCTCCTTTGGAAATATCATAGTTTGCTTTAAGTTTAGTTATATCTCCGGAAGTGGGAACAGAAATATAAAAAGTAGTTCCTATTTTATAGGAAGATACTGTTTTTGTCAATTCCGGGTTATTGACGACGGAAAAACTTACCCCAGTAATATATGCACTGTCAGATAACTCGGGAGTGGGAATAACATCATCCTTTGTACAAGAAAATAATAATAACAGAACTGACATAATTGTCAAAGACCGTATAAATAGCTGTTTCATTTTAAATAAATTATTTATTAATAGTTCCACTTCCAATCATCTCACCATCAGTATTATACCATACAGCAAACTGTCCCGGCGTTATACCTCTTTGAGTATTATTGAAAAAAATATACATTCCTTTTTCATCACAAATAAGTTTACCTTTCTGAAGAGGTTGCCTATATCTGATGCGGATAAGAAAATCTCTCTCCTCTCCAATAAACATAGCCAAATCAGGTCTTATCCAGTGAATCTCTTCTTTTTTTATAAAAAGAGCTTTTCTGAAAAGTCCGGGATGGTTCCGGCCTTCACCTACAAAAATAAGATTATTGTCTATATCTGTTGATATCACAAAAAGAGGATCCTTATGCCCACCTATGTTCAAACCTTTTCTCTGCCCTATTGTATAATAATGAGCACCTTGATGCATTCCTATAACCTTACCATCACTTTCAACGTATTTTATTGGTGTAGAAAGAGATGCCAAATCATTATATGATATTACTTTTTCATAAAAATCAGGAAAAATTTCTACAACCTTACCATCTTTCGGCTTAAGCTTCTGCTGTAAAAAAAGAGGCAAATCCACCTTTCCGACAAAACATATTCCTTGTGAGTCCTTTTTATCCGCATTCGGCAATTCTGCCTCATGAGCCAATCTACGAACTTCTGTTTTATCTATATTTCCTATAGGAAACATTGCTCTTGAAAGTTGTTCCTGAGTCAATTGACATAAAAAATAGCTTTGGTCCTTATTTTTATCAGTACCGGCCAAGATACGATATATAGTCTTACCCTCTTCGTTAACAAACTGTTCCTTTCGACAATAGTGACCTGTAGCAACATAATCGGCACCAAGATCCAATGCGCACTTAAGAAAAGCATCAAATTTTATCTCTCTGTTACATAAAACATCCGGATTAGGAGTACGCCCCTTTTCATATTCGCTGAACATATAATCAACTACTCTCTCCCGATAAATATCACTCAAATCAACAAAATGAAATGGAATACCTATTTTTTTAGCAACCATTTCCGCCACAAACTTATCCTCTTCCCATTCACAATCTCCATGGAGAGTACCGATAGTATCATGCCAATTTTGCATAAAAAGAGCAAAAACATCATACCCAGCTTGTTTTAAAAGCAGAGCAACAACACTGGAATCTACACCTCCCGATAAACCAATAGCAATTTTCATTATTCAGAGTTTGTGGACGCAAAGTTAATAAATTAGATCTCACCTTTAAGATATTGCATTCTTTCTTTTTGAGAAAACTTTTCAATAGAATATCTTAACATAGTACGCGGCATTTCAGAATATCTTGGTTTAAGATAATCTACTAACTCATTTCTATCCTTTTTACCCATTTCTCTCAACATCCAACCTACAGCTTTATGTATTAAATCGTGTTTATGATTCAACAATATATCGGATATGGCCTTACAATCTTCAAAATCATTTTTCTTGATAAAAAACAAACAAGTAACAATTGAAATCCTCTCTTGCCAAAGATTTCCACTTTTAGAAAAATCATACAATATTTTTCTGTCCCTATTTTCAAGCCAACTGCCAAGAAGCTTATAACATGTTAGATCAACCAAATCCCAATTGTTAACATACTGAGTATGTGATATATAATAATTGATACACTGTTCTTTAAAAGATTCGTCATTACTCTTTTCATATTTTTTAAGTAGGACTAAGAGCCCGGTAAGTCTCGCTTCATGATAAGGAGAACAGACAAGTTCATCAACACCTGTCATATCCAGTTTATCCCAATACTTTCCTACTATGCCTCTTATTTCCGGAACTTTAACACCAATAAATATATCGCCCTCCCCATATTGACCTTTTCCAGTTTTAAAAAAGTGTGATAAACCTTTTACTTTTTCAGGGTATCCTTGTTGTTTCAACTCATTCAGGATTTCAAAAAATGTCATATTATAATTTTCTAAAATTATTATTATCGTTATCAGTTATTGCAATACATTCAGCTTCAATAAGCCATTTAGTTCTGCATACTGAAGCTAAAGTATATACTTTTGGAACTGACGGAAGAATATTTTCTATTATTTCTTTTACAACATCATAATCATTGAAATCACGTAAATAAATAATCATCTGAACAAGATCATCCAAAGATGCTCCTCCCTCTTCCAATAATGCGCATATATTCTCCAGCATTCTTAATGTTTGACCAGTAACATCATTCATAGATACTATCTCCCCATTGCTATTAATACTTGCGGTTCCTGATATTAAAATATGATTTCTGTCTCCATATTCAACCTTTACGCCACGTTCAAAAGTAACTCCGTATTCATGAGTTTTGTTAAGATAAGAATTAGCATACAAATATTTCTGCTGCCCTTCGTTCAGTCCTTTTACAGCATAAGTATCAATCATAACCATATTTGAAGAGAGATCATTTTTACCCTCAATACCTGTACTTGCAATAAAATGAGTCTGTTCTGTTAAACCATTGAAGGAAAATAACTTTCTGCGCATTTTTACCATCTCTTGATAGTTCAAATCTATATCACGAACAAAAATCCATGTTCTCACACAATCTTCAAGAGTACAACCTTCTCTTTTAAGAAAAGTAATATATCTTTTGAAAAGTTCATCTGTCTGAGCAGATACAGAGGATTCTATTTTAGGACGCAATACATTCCACAAATGATTATATCCGTTATGTTCTTTAATTGAAAAATAGCACCACAAAGCTATCTTTGTTCCATCTAATGGAGGTTGTTGCACTACGGAAAAAGGAGAATCAGCAAATAGTAAGCTAATATGCTCCTCTTGATTTGCAGCATCACTTACAAAAAACCTTTTGAAGAGAGGATACAATCCATCCATCTTAATTTTCAATTCATTATACGCTGATGTTATAGCTTTCAGCTGATCAAGAAAGCATAATTTTGCATCTGAAATATGAAAAACAGCATGGCACTCACTAAGACATTCTATTTTTTTAAAATAACATAATTCTATTTTAACATTTACAGCACAACACTCTTTCCTGATTAAGCTATTATTCATAATAATTCAGATTTTTTTGCAGATGCAATAATAATACATAAATTTGCACTGGGGTAAGTCATATACGACCAGCTCCTACTGAACTCCCCCAGGACCGGAAGGTAGCAAGGGTAGGTGGTTGTAGCGGTGCGATATATTAAGCTTACCCTTTTTTTTGTTTTCTCCATCAATTATTTTGGTAAATTACTAAAAATAAAAGGCATCAGACTACTAATGTCAGAAAACACTTCAATCTTACCTGCACTTCCAAGTATCACCTTTATTTTTCCTTTTCCCTTATTTTCATATTCAGCAAGCACCTGACGGCAAGCTCCACAAGGATAAGTAGGCTCTGGTAATAATTTACCTTCTACTGATGCTACAATTGCTATCTCTAAAATGCATTCATCAGGATATTTAGCACTCGCATAAAAAGCAGTTACTCTTTCTGCACATAATCCCGAAGGATAGGCAGCATTCTCCTGATTGGAGGCAGAAACTATTTTACCATTACTCATTCGAACTGACGCCCCTACATTAAATTTAGAATATGGTGCATAAGAAGATTTACACGCCTCTATAGCTTTCTCAAGTAGCTCTTCATCACTTTTTTCGAGTTTATCAATTGATTCATACTCAAGATAATGTATTGTCAAATTTTTACGAACCATAATCTGTTCTTTTTAGTTAGTACAAATTTATTATTTTTGTGTGTATAAACATAACAAAATGAACTTTTTCACTCGCTATATATTCTGCTTAACAACATTTATTTTTCTGGCACAACCGGCTTTAGCCCAAAAAACCAGTAGAAGTGAGTATATAATGCAATATAAAGATATTGCAATAAGACAGATGGGAATATCAGGTATTCCGGCCAGTATTATCCTGTCACAAGCATGTTTGGAATCCGGGGACGGGAACTCGACTATTGCCCGCGAAGGGAATAATCATTTCGGCATAAAATGCCATAACTGGAAAGGAGAGAGCATACGACATAATGACGATGAAAAAAATGAGTGTTTTAGAAAATATAAAAAAGTAGAAGACTCTTTTAAAGATCATTCCGATTTCATCAGATACCGTGACAGGTATGCATCACTATTCAATTTGAATATGAATGACTATAAAAGCTGGGCTATTGGACTAAAAAAAGCAGGATATGCAACAAATCCAAAATATGCAGAACAACTCATAAATATTATTGAAGAGTATAAACTTTATCAGTACGATGTTATGGCTCCACATACCAATATTCCACCAAGTCCGACAGAAGCTGAATTCTCTATTAAAATACAACCAATGAAAGGCAGCCCTCTATACATTATTTCTCTAACAAGAGAGGTATTTGAACAAAATGGAGTTGCTTTTATTATTTCAAACGAATCAGACACATACACATCAATAGCTAAGGAATATAATCTATTTACAAGAGAATTACTGCGTTTCAATGATTTATCTCATGATCAGAAAATATATCCCGGAACGACTGTCTATGTGGAACAAAAGAAGAAAAAAAGCGCAAAACATCTTGACAAACATGTAGTAGAAGAGGGTGAGACAATGTATTCTCTCTCTCAAAGGTTTGGTGTTAGATTAAAATACTTGTATAAGTATAATAGCCTTTCAAATAACAAAGAACCAGTTGCCGGAAATATGATTAACTTGAGAAAACCAAAAAAATGAAAAAGAAACGCTATACATCAATACTTATAATTTGTGCTGTGCTCCTTTGTATTGGAGTTGGCATAGGAATAAACCTATATGTCTCTTTTTTAGTACCGAATGTAATCTCAGATGGAGGTACTATCTATATTTACAAAAATATGGATTATGAGCAAATGATGAAAGATGTGATAGAAGAGTCGGGTTCTCTGAAAAATTCCTCGCGTTTTTCAAGAGTTGCCAGGAAAATGGAATTATCAAAAAAATTCAAACCTGGTATGTACAAGCTAAAACCGGATATGACAAATTATGCTATTGTTAATTTAATTGCAAGTGGAATGCAGACCCCAATAAAACTTGTAGTGCCTGGATATTTAAGAAATAAAGAGAAACTTGCTTCTATACTGGGAAAAAAACTTGAAGCAGATTCTTTAAATTTTATAACTGCATTAAACGATTCAACTCTAAGAAAAAAATTAGGATTCAAAAATGAAACTTATTTGTCAATGATTATACCTAACACATATGAAGTATATTGGACTATAACTCCGGAACAGTTGCTTGAAAGACTAAAAAAAGAGTACGACAAATTTTGGAACCAAGAACGCACTTCTAATGCAAAAGCTTTGAATATGACAAAAGAAGAGATAAGCATACTGGCATCAATAGTTATTGAAGAGAGTAAATATACTCCTGAACTTCCTACGATTGCCGGCGTATATATTAACAGACTAAAAAAAGGGATACCTCTTCAGGCTGACCCTACTGTTAAATTTGCCAT